>JABSOQ010000006.1 GCA_013216195.1 Bdellovibrionales bacterium | reverse complement strand
CAAATTTTGTGACCCGGTGGCGATTTAACTCGGCAACATAAAGGTAGTTGCCATCATCTGACATTTCGACCTGAATACCACCACGAATACCATCAAATGCAGCGGCAACTTGTCGCTCGCCCGTTATGAAACCCAAAGGGTCACCGTTATCATCAAACAGGGTCGATGAGGTACCTAACCAGCTCCAGTCTGCTAGCACATTCCACGGCAATATTGCAGCTGTTAACACAGCGTTTGCATCTGATGCAGTTAGATTGAGTGTATCTGGATACTGGCCCAAGAAGTAGACCTGCTCTACATTTGTTCCTGGTGCGATAGTCACGGCTGTGGTCAGTGTTTCGCAATCGTTGTCGACGTAGAAGCCACCAGCGATACCCACTCCCGTCAGGTTCACTTCGATTGGAGTCACTGCGTTTGCTACCGATCCCACACCATCAAGAGGCTGAATATCGAATGGCCCCGAGCACTCACTGCTGTCTGAGCTCACTCCACCAGGCCCTGAGATCGTTAAGGCCGAAGGTGACACTGTTAAATCTATGGTCTGCGACTCAATTAGGTTTCCAGCAGGGTCTTCAATTGAAATGCCAAGCACCTCAGCCTGAAAACCTCTAAAGTAAATGCTAATTGAGCTTGAAGCATCAGGCACGATCGTCGCACTATTACTTGGCGCGCCCGAGCATGCAGGTGAAGTGTAGAACTGACCAGTAGTTGAAACACCATTGACACCATTGATTTGCAAACTCAAGTTGCCTGACGTCGGCACAAGATTACTAAGCGTATCTAACAGTTGAATCTGGAAAGCCGAAGAACATTGACCTGCCACAACTGTTGATGGACCACTGAGATCGATGTTTGAAGCCGTCACGATAATCTCTTGAGGCAGAGAGGTCGTAGTGATCTCACCGTCAGGATCTGCAACATTCACATTTAGTGTTTCACCGCGCGGATCCATCAAATAAAGCACCGTCTCAACATTGGGTGCAGGGTTTTGCTGCAGCTCAAAGTCTCCTGGGTCAATCTCTGTTGTACAACTAGGGTCAGAGTAAAAGCGGGCTTGTGAACCTACAACACCGTTTAGCAAAACGCCGATAGACTCTGAAACTGGTCCCGGTGTTCCATCATCTGCAAGCGGCGTGATGGTGATTCTGCTCGAACACTGACCTGCTGGAACACTCAAAGATGTACCTGGAGCTGCCGGCGGGCTAGGCATCAAAGCGGAGATCGCCATTTTGTTCGGGCTCACGTTCACTGTGAAGTTACCATCAGTCAGAACCGACGAGGCGTCTTCACCAAGAATACTCAACTGCTCAACCGGCACTCCACGAAGATAGTAAGTTCTCGTACTCGTACCTGGCGTGAAAGTGATATTGCTACTAACTGGAGTACCGCCACAGGTACTGCTTGTGTAAAAGTTGGCGTTACTTAAACCACTCAGCTGCACAGTGGTGTTCGAAAGCGCTGCTGCTGGGTTACCACCCAGATCTTGCAACTGAATCGTAATGGCATCGCTACAATCACCAGAAAGCACAGAGTCATCTCCGAAAATGGCAATGACTCGTGGAATACCAGCAGTGACATTAAAACTATTTGAGAATGCTGGTGTAAGGGCACCTGAACTTGCCACCAATCGGTAACCTGTATCTGTGATGTCGATACCCAGGTCATTAAAAACCGCTTCGCCGTTGACTGCGTTTTTAGAAACTGTACCTGAAAGTACTGCACCACCGACGTTTGAAGCGATTGCAAGCGCAATGACAGAGCTTGCATCTGAGCCTGTGGTAATCAAGTTACCCTGTGCATCTTGTACACTCACGCGAACCTCTGCCATCGCAAGCTCACCAGCTGGCGAGTTTGTAGGCTGACGGCTAAAAGCTAATCTAGAAGCTGGACCTGGCTGGAACGGAGCTAGAACTTGAACTGATGTCAGACCAGCCGGAGACACTAGATTCAAAATACGAGCCGGAGTCGTGTCGGCAACCGTAGTCGACAACGAACCTGAGGTCTGGCCATTATCGTCTGTTGGCAAGAAGGGTTGAATCATAAAATCACCAACTATGTTGGTGGCAAATTGAGGTGTAGTGCCCTGTACTGCGTTTCCAAACTCATCTCTCAGAGCAATATTAACCGTGTAGGCATCGAGACCATTCGCAATTAAAGGGTCTGCTGGAGGAACAGCTGGGTCGATTGTTACTGAAGAAAGTGCCGCCGAAACGTTACCAGGCGTTATATTGAATGTACCTGAGTCAACGTTCATAATTGCCGTACCGAACACCTCACTTGAAGTGTCAGACTTAACAGCTCTCAAGATTTTTATACCGGCTTCACGAATATTCAGATCAGAAAAGGTGGCAACACCTTGTACGGCGTTGACTGCAAATGTTCCTTGAACAGCACCAATCGATGGCGAATCAGGTGAGATGATCAACGTGATCAGAGCTGAGGAGTCTGGACCACCAGTGACTCGGTTACCATTGCTGTCTAAGATCTCAACTACTGGTTGAGTGGTAAGAAGATCACCAGCCGCTGCATTGCCAGGCTGAGCTGAAAAGGCAATTGAATCGGCTTGCCCTAATGGCACAAAAGTGAATTCGTTTTGGTTTGAGTCTTCACTGCCATCAACAGTTACCAAGGCTTTACAAGTGTAAGTTTCGCTTGCCACCAAGCCTGTAAGATCAAAACTGCTAAGGGTGAGGTTTCGGATATTAGCAAATCTTGTGAACTCTGGCTGCGAATCAGACTTACAGTAAATGTTCACCTCAGAGGCTTCACTCTCAGGCACTGAGCTAAATGTGACTCGAGCAGAGGTACTGCTCAAAACTGTAACATCTGTCATACCGTCGTATGGGATACCGACGAGATCGTTCATGTTGCTGTCTTCGACTCCGTTTGAATCGATTGCGCGTACTCGGAAGTTGTAGAAGAAACCTTCAGACAAGCCAGCAAGTGTTGCCTCACTGCGGCCAGCATTGACAGTTTTGACCAGTCTTGGAAGAGAGAACAAGGTCGTGTCGTAGATGTTGTAGCCCACAACATTTGGGTTGGTAGAAGCCGTCCAGCGGAGTTTTAACTTTGTGGCAGAGAGTGTCTCTACAGACTCCAAACCTTCAAAGCCGGTGTACCTTACGGTGGCATCACCCGAGCTGGATGGTAAAGCTTCGTCTTCTGGCAAACAACCAGTTAACGAAACCTGAACAATAAGCAACGCAGCAAGCGTGAACTTCTTGTTCATTGTTATACTCAAAAAATTTGTAATGGCATTTTTTGATCCCATATCAGATCCCAACTAACGTTCTGGTTTAACTACTTTCTTCCAATAATCTTATCGACTTAAGAGCGATTTCTATAAAGCTCGAAACGTTTCAGTCTGAGAAATATCTAAAGATTTTAATCAGTTTTTGAAAGCTCAGTTAGAGACTGAACTCAAATGAGAATAACAGCAGTTCGAGCTCAATTCGCTCACTGCCCGCGGCGAACTCACTGTTCGAATATGAGACATTGAACACATACTGATTGAGAGTGTCTGTTCTATAATGAAACGAACCCTCAAGTTCGTAGGTGCGATCATCTTGAAAAGTGATCGCTAACTCTGAGTAGAGTGTGTAGTAAAAATCAAAGCCGAGGCTACTCTTGTTGTTCAAGTAGTACTCTGTTTTGTAACCTACAGTTGGGCCATATAAACCACTAAAACCAAATGGGCTACCAAAAGCCACTACCCCAACAGTGTTCGCAGCAAAAACCCAACGGCTCCGCCAAAGTGGTGACTTGATCAATTGACTCTTCTTTGTAACCCCAAATATCGCCTCGTAAAACTGTGGGTTGAGATCTTCTGGAGAAGAGTCATAGGTAAACAAAGTCAAATCGGCATCGCCCAGCAAACCCCAGGTCTGGCCGCGCTCTGGCGATTGATAATGCAAACCAAGAGAGAGCGAATTGGCAGAAAAGGTTCCGTAACTTGATTGCCCGTAGAATAGCCAAGCTGTTCCCACCTTAAAGAACAAAGAGCGAAACGGTGAGGTCACCTGAAGCCCTCTGGCCTCTGGTGCAAACACGTAGATCGACTCGCTCTCCACGACCTTACTTTCTGCGTTCTTCAGCTCTACTCGAATATCACTGATCGTAGAATTTAAGTAAACGTAAAGAGAGCCCCGTTGCAGCTCAGTACCAGGCTTTTGCTCAGTATTAAGTTTCACACCATTCACAAACAGAGTGCGCCCTTCGCCGAGAGGGTGAGTTACTTTTATATTCACTAGGGGTCTTACGATTTGACCATGCGGAACCAAATAGACAGGGGTGCGTGTTACGGGGATGTCTAAGTCTTTTACCCTTGGCCCCTGATCTTCTCTGCGAAAGACATAGCCAACCCAGAGCGCTCTTTCTTTTTCATCTCGAACCGTGACATCGGTTTCCTCTTCACAAATGCCCGCTGCAGAAAAAAGGCTCAAAGTGATGAACAAAAAAGCGAGACTGTACCTAAACGCAGACATGCTTTAAGCATCTCAGAAATTCACAGAAATTCCAAAGGGTTATTGGCTCTCACGGCTTTCGAAGAGGCAATTCTGCCAGCACCCAAACTAGACGTTTGGGCACTCTAGAAAACCACTTGCAGCCTACTGGTCTGTCGATTGAAACTCTTCTTTCAGAATTTCTGTTGCCGAATTTGCAGTTGATCCCACTGGATCCTCTTTCACAATTTGCTTCTGAAGCACACCTTGGCTAGTTGGTGTTCTCGCCTCTGGAGCGTTTTGCTGCTTGCCTTTAGGTTGATAGTAAAGAGTGAAGCCTGCATAAAGCTTGTTTGGTTTTCGAATCAACTGAGGGTTGTTCTTCCACAAGGCCTTCCACATTAATGGCGAACCATACAGCTTCTGGGCAATAGATTTCAAAGTGTCACCCTTTTGAATGAAGTAAGGCTTACCATTCTTTTGAATGTAGACGTACTTGACGTTATTGATAGTGAGAACAGTGCCGACGTTCATTTTCGTCCAATGAGTCATCTTGTTTCTGTTGTCACGATAGATCTCACGCCATCTTAGGTAGTCGCCGTGTTTGTCAAAAGAGATCTCCATCAACGTGTCACCCTGTTTCACGACGTAGTTGATAGTCTTACCACCCTTAGACCCTGGAGACCGCAATTTCACTCGCGATCTCTTCTGTAGAGGCCCTGAGGTCTCAACTCGCTTTCGAGAGGCCAAGGGCCCAGCACTTCCAGCAAGTGGTCCGGGCTCTTTTTCGACTTCAAGAACTGGCTCTCCAACAGGCTCTTTAGCCTCTTCAGCAGCTTGTGCCAAAGGTGCTTTTGGCTTCACCAGCTCTTCTCTTTCTTCTTTTTTAAACCTATAGATAACGCCCTCTTCAGATATTGACTGAATGTCTTGTGCAATATCTGCAGGAACAGACCTCGCATTTCTAGGGTCAACCCCTGGAGGATAAAAACCATAAGGTGATTCCTCAGGAGTAAAAGGTGCCAATATCGTTGAACACCCCACTAACGAGAGAACTACCGGAAACCAAACTAAAGTGTACCAAGACTTCTGATGAGTTTTCATACCCATGCTATCGGCGAGGCTAGGCTAGTCTTAATACAAACGGCTGTGAATTTAGGCCATGGTCGGGCCACTTCAAGACCTAGGCCCCATAAACCTGGCCCTTGGAAGGGCTCAGGCACGACCTACTGTTAGTCATCTTTTATTATGAACTCGACTATTTTTTAGGTGGCAATGGTGGCAGTGGCACCAAGACTGACCTTTGGGTTAGGGCCACAACGTCCCTTGCCTGTTTTTCAATCTCGATCTCTGACTGGGCAATCGACTTTTTAATCATGTCTCTCTGATGCACAAGCTTTTCAAACTGTGCTTGGAGAGGCGCCCTTTCAACAGCCAAAGGAGCTGTTTTGCTAAGTTTCACCTCAAGGCTCGAGATCTCGGCTTCGGTTAGCTTTAGCAACGACCTTAACGGATGGAAAGCTTTAGACGACTTGATCTCATAGGCCAAACGCTTTGCAAACTTCTTGAGCTCTGCTTTTTGCTCATCGAGCTGCTTTGTGAACTGACTCATTTGAGATTCACGAGATTTTAAGCGCTCGAACTCAGACTTCATGTTGATTTCATTCAGCTCCATCTCTTTCTTCTGATCAGATAGAGAGTCTAGCTCTTTGTCGACCTTTACTAAACCAGCCTTAAGCGAATCAGATTGCTTCTCAAACACAGCAACCTTGGCATTCGCTTCACTTAGCTGGCCTCTCAACTCTTCTGCCTCGCGAGCTCTGGCCTCGAGCTTTTGAATCTCAGCCTGCAAACTCTCAATGCGAGTCTTAAATTCAGCCGCATCTTCTTTGTGTTTCTCAATCTCTGAAGCTTTTGCCTCTATCACTCTATTCAAATCAGCCTGAGTCTTGTCTGAAGCTTCTTCGCGAGAGTTCATCTCATTTTCTAACGCCTGCTGCGACTTTTTAACTGCTTCAATATGCTGACCAGCGGCTTTTACTTCAGCTCTGGCTTCTGCAGCTTTTTGTTTGAACTCCTGCTTTCTTTGCTCAAGGTCTTTGATTTCAGTTTTGGCAACACGGTGCAGATTCTTTACCTTTTCAAGTTCCCCACCCAGATCAGCGGCTCTTTTATCTAACTCGCGCTTTTCAGCCATGAGTGCATTGTGCTGCTCTTTGAGATTTTTGATCTTGGCTGTATTGGTTTCATCGCGAAGGTTGGCACTGCCTTCAAATTGCTTGAAAGCCTCCCGGCTCTCTTCGAGTTCACGCCGCACTTGCTTCAGTTCCATTTGAAGCTTACCAATCGTCTTGCGCTTGTCTTGCTCAATAGCTTCACGCTCACTGTGAGTTTCTTCAAGCTGCTCACGAATTTTCGCATCGTAAGACTCTTTCAACTCGGCAATTTCGACTTCGTGCTCGCGAAGAGCTTGTGCAGCTGAATCTTTAAGGGTTGCCCGCAAATCGAGAACACGTTCAGAAGATTGCTGGAGCTTTTGATTCAATGTTTCGATTTGCTTCTCTGATTTTTCATTGGTGAAGCGTACCGTTTCTTTCAATTCTTCAATTCGCTCTCTCAGCTGAACGACAAGATTTCGCTCTGTTGCGAATTCTGAGTTCAAATCACGAATTTGGTCTGTTAGCCCACGCTCAATCTCAGCATGCCTCGCCTTTTCGCCATTGATTTCAACTTTAGAAGTAGAAACTGCCTCATTCAACTTGGTCTGAAGCTCTTGCTTGATGCCCTGAAACTTTTCACTTTCTTCAGAGATCTTGCGCTCAAAGGTCTCAGTCAGACTGGCGATTTGATGTTGATGTTCAGCCTTTAGCTCACTCAAGATTTCATCACGCTCTTGCTGAATCTGGTTGATAGACTCAGTGCTCGCTCGCTCGAGCTCCGCAAAGCGTTCAGAGTGCTCAGCACGCACTCTTTGCATCTCGCTTTGATGCTGTTTTTCAGCCTTTTCCATAGCTTCTGAATGTCGAAGCTTCATGTTCTGAATCTCAAGTGAGAGTTTCTCGCCAACGCGGCCTTCAATTTCTTCAAGCTCAGCTGTAAGGCGTCTGATCTCGCCGTCTTTCTCATCGGTAAGGTTTTTAAGGCTCTGATCGCGCTCTGCCTTTATGCTCTCAATAATCTGGGCGTGTTCACTTTGCAGAACTTCAATCGCCTCGGCGCGGTCTTGCCTGGCTCTCTCTTGAGCGGCAAAGTGCTGAGCCTTTAGCTCTTCAATGATGACACGTTGCTCATCTTTGATTCTTTGCAAACTCTTAGCAGCCTGATTCTCGGATTCTTTTAACTGCTCCTCATAGTCTGACTTCATTCTGCTAATAGTGGTTGCGGCCTCTTTCTCAATGCGAGCGATTTTTTGCTCAGCTGACTTTTCAAGCTCTGAAACCAGCCCGCTTCGATCAGACTCGACACGGCTTTTCGTGTCAGCCAGTTCTTCAGACAGCTCCTCAATTCGCTTTTGACGAATTTCTTCAACTTGAGCCAACCTTTGCTCATAGTCGCTTTCAAGCTGTTTGATTTTTTCAATATTCTCCTGCTTCAAGCCAACGACCTGTAAACGGTTGTGCTCTTTAACCTCTGCAAGCTGAGTTCGTAGATCTTGTAATTTCTCTTCGGCTTCTCGCTTGGCGCTTTCTCTAAACTCTTCAAGTCTCGATTTGGCTTCGGTCTGTTGCCCAGCTGATTTTTCTCTCCAAGAGTCTTCGAGTTTCTTAAGCTCCTCATCTCTGTGAGCAATCAAGTTGTCTATTCTCTCTTGCAATCGCTCTTTTTCTCGCTGATTGTCGATCTGAACTGATTCAAGCTTGGCTTCAAATCGCTCAGCATCGAAAGCAACACGCTGCTCGAGACCAATAATTTGGTCATCTTTTTCTTCAATTTCTTTTTGGAACTTACGACTCTCTTCTAACCAAGCCTCTTTGGCATTTGCAAAACGAAATTCGATCTCAGCATGTGCTTTTTGAGCTGAGCTAAGATTGTCTTCAAGTGAGTACTTCTCTGTCTGCAAAGCTTTTTTGAAGCTCATCTTTTGATCAGTGATCTGCTCTTTTAAAGTGACAATCTCTTGTCTGAAGACATCAAGCTCCCGCTCTTTGCTATCAATAAGATCATCACGCTCAGCACCGTAACTTTTCCAGCGATCCAACTGACCACCCAGAAACTCAACGCGCTCCTCGAGGCCTTGAATGGTCTCTTGTTGCTTTTCGCCCAAATCTTTCAGTTTTTGAGTGCGTTGTTTCTCTGACTGCACGCTCTCACGAAAGGCTGTGATCTCAGCCGTTTTGTCTTCCACCTCACGAGTCAAGCGTGACAACTCGACACTCGAAGAGCTTTTCTCTTGCTCAATGGCGTCCATCTTCTCATCTAAAACTTGTGAGACTCTTTTTTGCTCAGACCGCAGCTCTATGACCTCTGCCTCAAGCTCAACAATGCGCTGACGTTGAGAGTTTGTAGTCAACTGCAGAGACTCATTGTCACCTTGCAGTTGCAAGAGCCGGTCTTCGTTTTCTGAAAGTTCAACTCGAAGCTGATCGAGTTGGTTTTGCTTTTGGTGGGCCTCTTCTTTTAGAGACTTCAGCCTATGGCTGGTAGATTTGAGCTCTTCTTCTAATTCGAATACTCTATAAAGAGATCTCTCAGATTGATCTACAAGATCGCGAGCCTTTTTTCGCTCTGTCGCTAGTGATTGTGTGAGTTTCTGGTTCTCAGTTCTCACTCTCTCCCGCTGATGCTCAAGTTGAGTCTTAATCTGTTTCAGATTGTCGATCTCTTTTTGCATGAATGAGAGGTTCTCGCCTGCAAAGTCGATCTTCTCTATCGCTTCAGAAGAGGCTTCTGGTTTGCGTTCGATGGCTTCACCGTGAGCGATATTTGTAATTTTATTGCGGCCGTTCTCTTTAGAGAAATTTGAATCTTCCATGACTTTCCTTAACAATTTGTACTCTTTAGCATCGGTCGTTTCATTCTGACACTTTATGCACGTGTGCCAGATTGCGACGTTAGGCTAAAACATCAATTGTTCAGTTAGACTTCCTGTCTAACCCCATAACCTCAGACCTCAACTTCGTAAGTCGCTTTTGCAGCTTGTCACTAAGTAATGATGCCTGAGAAAGTTCATTAACAGATTCATTCTGGAAAACACGAGATTGCAGGTACTGCAGTCTTCCAATGTCTTCACTGACTCGACCAAGCTCTTGATAGATGTCTCTATAGACAAGCTGATTCAAAAACTGAGGATCGGCTAAGCTTGAGAATATCTTTTTAAATTCTCCCTGATCTTTTTGCCATTCAGGCGTGTGCAAGCCCCAAAGGTTGCGACGTCGTTCTCCAGAGAATTTGTTAATTCGAGAAAACTCACCAATTGTAAAATCAAAATGCTGCTGGAGAGCCGCGTGTAGCTGCTTGAGCTCATCTTTTTCAAGCCCGGCTTGAGCCAAATATGACCCCTCGTAGGCTTTGAGTTTTTGCCTATAAAGGCCTTTGTCTACGAAGAACAGTTGAGATACAGCTGACTCGCCAACGAGTGGGTTCGCCTCCCCGCAATCTAAACACTTCCACTTCAAAAAGTACTGACCTGGAGGCAAAGGGTCTAGAGAGACACCGGCATTAGAGAATTTATGAAGGGCTGTGCCGTTCTCGATCTCAAGGCGAGTGCGAAAATTGGGTATACCCACAAGAGTGCCTGTCACACCTTCAAGAGTGATCTCAAACTTGTTCGACATCATCGTCTCATTAGTGACGATAACGAACTCTGAAGGCTGTAGTGAAGGCAAAACACCTGCCATCGCCTCGCCCTCATCTAAGATCTGATCCGCAAGGTTTTGTGACTTCTGATTCATGGCCTCGTAGATTGCTCTTTCTTGAGGCGTGAACTGGAAGTCCATAAGGCTCAAGTTCAGGGCTCCGATAGCCGCAATACCCACGACTGCCGCCAGGAGTTTGCTTTTGATAGACCACGAACCAAAGGTTCTAGCTCCATTTTGAACAGCGGCATGAAAGCGGTTCCAGCCAATTCGAATTTGAGTCGGACTCATTGACTCAAGCAAAGGCTCAGTGATCTGAGCACCCCAGCGAATTGGGTGAGTTGGCGAACCCAACTCTCTCTCTCGGTAGTCTTCGACTCTTAACATATTTTCGAAATCGAGATCTGACATCGCCTGTTGGCTTTGATCATTCAGATAAGCTCGAAAGTTTTCAAAGTGCTCAATCGACTTCCAGTCTTGCAGACCGGGTCTCCAAATGAAATGCTCTCGGCTTAGAGCTCCAGCCTCAAGAAACTCCTGGATCCACTTTACACTGAAGGGCCCAAAGTGTTTGTCGTCTCGGTAAACGTACCACTCCTTCTGATCACCAGACATTTCAATGGCATCGAGATTCATAGGAACAGGCTTTTGGTTTTCTATCTCCATATAGTAAGGTTACATCAAATTGCGGGGCGTAACACCTCGACCAGACTTCAAAGTTGTGAGAGCTGGCCGAGGATCCTGATCTCCTAGACCCTTGTCATAGCCAGTTCTGGACTCGATGGTTCATTTTGAAGGCCGATAAGACTTTAGGAGGATGAATTGTGAATTACTCATCTATTACAGGTATCACCCTTGCGATTACTGTACTGATTGCGACTATGGCAACATCAGTAAAGGATATGTCCGTCTTCTTAGACTATCACGCCTTTATGATTGTGATTGGTGGAACTCTTGCGGCTGCACTCACTAGTTTTTCATTCGGTAAAATGATCTCCATGCTTCGTGTGATCATAACCAGAGTGATTCGAGGAACAACCCCAGTCTATCAATCAGTTATCGCTGAAATTGTAGACTTATCACGCGGTTACCGTGAGGATCCTAACTATCTGGAAACAAAGCTACCCGAGATCAAAACTCACTTTCTTAGAGAAGCAGTTGAACTCATGGTGCAAGGTGGTCTGAGTGCGGGGGACATTGACACCATTTTAATGAAGAGAGCTCAAACTCACTTTAAGCGTTATGAAGAAGATTCAAACGTGTTCAACACCCTCGCCAAGTTCCCCCCTGCCTTTGGTCTCCTCGGTGCAGTGGTTGGAATGATCGCGCTCATGCAGAGTCTAGGTGGTGCTGATGCCATTAAAGGTGTTGGTCCTGCTATGGCTGTTGCTCTTGTGGCAACAATGTACGGTATCGCATTTGCGAACTTTATCTTGATCCCACTTGGTGAGAATCTGGCCAAACACAACAGAACAGATAAAACAGTCAGATCAATGGTGATCGACGGAATCAAACTGATTCGATTAAAAAAGCACCCTCTTCTCGTAGAAGAAAATATCAAAAGTTACCTTCTTCCTTCTGAGAGAGATTTAGTTGACCAAAGTTCTGAATCTGCAGAACAAGCAGAAGCAGCTTAACAGGAATAATTTATGAGCGACGCAAACCCCTTAGACATGGTTGGAGAAGAAAGCGAAGAGCACGGGCTCATCGACTTTGATGAAGGCCATTCGGGTGGACACGAAGATTCAGAGGGCATCTGGCTAATCAGCTACGCTGATTTGATGACTCTTCTTATGGGGTTCTTTGCTCTCATGACTTCAATGGCAAACTTTGATGAGCAAAAATTTGCAGACGTCGGCGATCAAACCGCCAAGTACTTTAAAGGCGAGGTTGAAGAGCCCTACAAGAAGCTTGCAAAAAAGATCGATGCGGTTATCAAAGAAAAAGGCCTCGAGGACCAAGTTGAGACTGTTGTGAAGAAGACGGGGATTAAACTCATTTTTAAAGGTACCCTGTTTTTTGATTCTGGCTCGATAGCATTGAAAGACAATGCCACATCTCTCATGAAAGAGATTGTCGGCATACTCGATGTAAATGCAGGCGACAAAAAGTTCTTAATTGAAGGTCACACTGATGACGTACCAATAAAAAAAGGTGTAGTTGCTAGTAACTGGGAGCTTTCAGCGCTTCGAGCCGGTGCAGTAGCGCGCCTATTCGAGCAAAAAGGTTTCGGAAGAGATCAAATCATGACCATCGGTTTTGGAGAGACTCGCCCTAAGCTGCCCCACCGAGGCGAAGATGGCCAGCCCATCATCGAAAACCAAGGCCAGAACCGCAGAGTCGTGCTGCAAGTGCTGAATCGTCACCCCTTGTAAGTACCTGATTTAACTTACCTTCAATTTGCTATTTGCCCTCTTTGGTCACTTTTGAGCCTCTAACAGTTAGACACCTTTTCTTAAGTGTTTTCAGACACTTAGCCAGAGCTCCCCCTAATCTCGCACTGGCTTTGACAGTTTCTGAGGGCAAAACCGGCCTGGCACGCTTGCAATATATAGAAGTGAGAGAGTGAGGAGGAGGCTAAATGAAAAACCTCGTAATGATCTTTTTGAGTTTGTTCACTGGTGCAGCACTGGCCCAACAGAGCGCACAAGGTTTTGCAAACACCTGTGGCTTGGAGCAAGCCAAGAGAGCCATTGGCAATAATTTCTGCTCTAACCGAGTGCAGATTTTCTCTAGAATCGGGTTCGATGCAAGCTCTTGCTTGAGTGATGCTCTACTTAGCACAGATACCAACCTCTACAGTTCGCTTTCAGCGCAAAACAGTTATGACATCTCTGTGATAATGGGCCACGTGCAGAGCGAACTTCAATCGTACATAAGCCGAGAGTGCGGCTCTGACCGTGAGGTCAGCGTCGAGCCAAATGCTGATGGTCAGAGTTTGCGCGTCGAAATTCGAATGCAGCAAGCACAAGATGAGAGCATCAAGCCTGAAGTTTTTGCGGCGCTGAAAGATGCCCCCGGGTCGGTTCAACATCACGCTCTAAGACTTATCAAAGACAGCTGTGATGGCGAGGGTGGCGCTGGAGAGTCTCCGGTCTTGGTTGGAATGCCAGCTCACGACCGAGCCAAAATGTTAAATATCGAACTTGAAGATGCCATTGACCTAAACACCTTTTTACTGAACCACGCCTCAGACCCCTGCTCTCAAACTCTTGCTCTGCCAGCGATTCAGCAATTCGATGAAGAGCTACCGACACTCCCGAGTCTCGAAACCATTTAACAAAAAAGCCTCCCGCAGGAGGCTTTCGTTTCTCTCAAACATTTGATTCTAAAAGAAAACTGATCAGCTTTCGATCTCCACACGGCCTTGGCTATCAATTCGCCTAGTGACAGTGAACAAGGCTCGCCTGCCTTTTCCAAAAGAGCGAATGGTCTCTTGCTGCCCGCCTCCTGGAGTCAATTCTAAATCGAGGGCTAAAAAATTATGCCGCCCTGTTGACCTCAGTCTTCTTGGGTTGCTGAACAACCTGTGCCACCCCGGCACGGTTGGGCTGTGTATAGAGCTCGCCGTTACCTCTAGAGTTGGGTAACCAAGCAGGCTTTCCTCTATTGCCATCACTTCTGAAAAGTGGACGTCTCCAGAAACAAAACTGATATTTCGAGTCACCTCAGCAAGTTGCTCAAGCATCCACTCAAAAGAATCACCGTGAGAGTACTCATAAGACTCTTTTTCTAAATACCCACCAAACCACTGACTGCCCGAAACAATCCAAGCTGGCCCACTCCCCTCAGACAGCTTTTGCAACAGCCAGTTTTCCTGCTCTCTGCCAAAGAAGGTCTGCTCGCTAGCACGAGCTTCTGAACGAAAAGTTCTGCCATCCAAAAACAAGAACTGCTGACCAAAGGCCTTTAGCTCATAACTGATACCGGGCCCCTTCAAGAAAGAAGTGGTGTCAGGCAATTGGCCATAAAAGGCTTTGAAGTGCTCGGCAGCATACTCTTTGTGCGGGTATTTGCGGTTCGAGTTATTTGAGCCGTAGTCGTGATCATCCCAAGTGGCAAACACTGGCTTCAGCGAGGGCCATTTGTAAAAGTCAAGTGTGCTCCAGGCCTCAACAAAGCGTTCCCACATCTGCCTAGGATCTGCAGTTCGCCGATCGAAAAGGCTTGGGTGATCAGCATAAACCGCATCGCCAAGAAAAAAAATCGCATCCGGCTTTTGTCTCTCCATGCTTTGCCAAACCCTCGCACTATGAATGTGATCATTCATACAAGAGGCAAGAGCGATACGTACCTTTTCGCTCTTAAGGTTTAACGACTGAAAAAACCGTCTCTCGACATAAGAGCTATCTGATCTCGCTATCGCGAGCTGATAGTCTCGGCCCGGTTGCAAACCCGTGATCGTAAGTTGAAGCAGTTTCGAATCAGAGTGATCTCTTTGATGAACCGCCAGTGCTACCTGTTGGATGCGCTCGCCCTGACTACCTGTCACTATGACGTCGTACTCGGCATTGTTTGGCACAAGAGCGCTTATGGTAGTTGAACTTGAGTCTGTTGCACCTTGGCAGATTGCGTATCGTTGATCTCGAATTTTTTGTGTGAAGGCTGCAGAGCGTTCAGCATAACTGGCACCCCACAGCGCTGTGGCGCTCAAAAAGCCACGACGGCTAATCTTCATTCTTCCCCCCTCAATCCTTGAGACCAAAAGC
Source organism: Bdellovibrionales bacterium (assembly GCA_013216195.1). Classification (GTDB taxonomy): domain Bacteria; phylum Bdellovibrionota; class Bdellovibrionia; order Bdellovibrionales; family UBA1609; genus JABSOQ01. Next base: position 42,876 of record JABSOQ010000006.1, on the reverse strand, counting down.
AAATCAGCTTTTTGTGGTGCTGACCAGCAAAACCTTGCTGAGAGTAGCGATCCTGACATTTAAATGTTTCGGCGCAACAGGGCTTATGTTACTTTTAGGTTGTGAAAGAGCAGTTCAAAGAACTCAATCAAAAGCATGACGATTGGATGAGAGGTTACCGAAGTCTCAGCCGGTATATTGCAAATCGCGATCATTCCGAAAAAGAACTAAAAACCAAACTTTCGCAAAAATTTGACCCAGCTTTAGTACAAGATTTGATTCAGTACGCTCAAGCCAACGGCTGGATGCCAGACGCTCAAGACATGGCAGAACGCACAGCCCAAAGGCTCAAAGACAAAGGCAAGGGCAAGCTGTACATACAGGCCCAATTGGCTGAAAAGGGGCTGCCCCCGGTAGAATTCGATTCTGAGGATGAAACTCTGAGAGCTAAAGCCCTCGTAACACTCAGATTTGGCCGGTTGGACGAAAAATCTTACGAAGAAAAGCAAAAAATCGCTCAGTTTTTACAACGAAGAGGATTTGAGCCTTACATCTGCAGCTCAGTCGTATTAAATTCATGAATTCTGAAAGTTTACTGAAACCCCAGGCCCTCACCCCAAAGTGAGAGACTCTGTTGTGATGGTGCCTTCGCAAAGACCCTGGCGCTACCACTTGGAGATGGTTTCGATCCAAAAAGAGGAGAGAACATGAAGAGCAAAGAGATTCGCTCACAGTTTATCAACTACTTTGAAAAACAAGGGCACAGCCATGTCGGCAGCTCGAGCCTGGTACCAGATGGCGATGCTACTCTTCTTTTTACTAACGCCGGAATGAATCAGTTCAAAAACACTTTTCTTGGCATTGAACAGCGAGACTATTCAAGAGCGGTTAGCTCGCAAAAATGTGTTCGAGCTGGCGGTAAGCATAACGATCTCGAAAACGTTGGCCGCACAGCCAGACATCAAACCTTCTTTGAAATGCTGGGTAACTTCTCATTTGGCGATTATTTTAAGAAAGAAGCCATTCATTACGCTTGGGAGTTCATTACCAAAGACCTCGGTATCGACAAAGACCTTCTTTACGTCACTGTCTTTGAGACCGACGATGAAGCCGCCGAGATTTGGCACAAACAAGAGGGTGTAGCCAAAGACCGAATTTACCGCTTTGGCGAAAAGGACAACTTCTGGAGAATGGGTGACACAGGTCCGTGTGGCCCCTGCTCTGAGATCTTTATCGATCTCGGCGACAAAGTCGGAGGCGATCCGAAGCAGAATTACATGGGTGGCGACGGAGATCGCTTCATGGAGTTCTGGAACTTAGTATTCATGCAGTACAACGAAGACGAAACTGGCAAGCAGACTCCGTTGCCAAAACCCTCTGTCGACACAGGTATGGGCCTCGAGCGTCTGTCTACCATTTTGCAAGGCGAGCTCTCGAACTATCACACAGATCTTTTCATGGCCCTAATCAACAGAGCTGTGAACAAAAGCGGGGTTCAGTACCTCAAAACTCTTGAAGATCTAAGCCCTGACGAAGAAACCAAGTACAACGAAACCAATGTTGCACTTCGGGTGCTGGCCGATCATGCCAGAGCTGGCGCCTTCTTAATAGCCGATGGTGTGTTGCCTTCAAACGATGGCCGTGGCTATGTGTTACGAAGAATTTTAAGACGTGCTGTTCGCTTCGGCAAAAAGCTGTCTGAAGACAGCTTGCTTCCTGAAGTGGTGAACGAAGTAATTATGCAAATGAATGACTTCTACCCTGAACTCAAGCAGCAACAAAAACTGATTGAGGGTACGATTCGTGACGAAGAATCAAGGTTTCTGCAAACACTCGATCAGGGTACTCATCTGCTAAACGAAGAGCTGATGCAGCTCAAAAAGAAAGGGCAATCCGTATTGGCTGGTGAAACTGTTTTTAAGCTTTACGACACTTATGGCTTCCCTGCTGATCTCACTCGCCTGATGTCAGAAGAGCAAGGCCTGCAGGTTGACGAAAAGGGCTTTGAAAGCAAGATGAACGAAGCCCGGCAGAAAGCCAAAGCCAGCTGGAAGGGCAAAGCAATCTCTGGCAACGCGGCCCACCTGGTCGAATTTTCGCAAGCCGCTAGCAAACCTGGTGAAACTGAATTTGTGGGTTACAACACAACTAGAAATGCGGGCTCTAAAATAGTAGCACTATCTGACGGCAACGCCTCAGCAGAGAGCTTGCAAGCCGGAGCAGAGGGCGTTGTCGTACTAGACAAAACGCCTTTCTACGCCGAGGGCGGTGGTCAGGTCGGTGATGTTGGTAAAATTTCGACACCAAAAGGCACTGCTGAAGTTCTCGACTGCACAAAACAAAATGACGTTTTTCTTCATCATGTGAAAGTGACAGATGGAGTGATCAGTCAAGGTGACACAGCAGAAGCTCAAGTAACCGATTCTGACAGAAGAAGTACTGCCAACAATCACTCAGCTACGCACTTGATGCACTCGGCACTGCGAGAGATTTTGGGTGATCACGTTCAACAAGCTGGGAGTTTGGTTGAGCCTGAAAGGTTGCGCTTTGACTTCACTCACAACAAGCCAATGACAGCTGAGCAGGTCTCTCAAGTGGAGGCCTGGGTGAATAGCGAGATTAGTTCTAGCTACAATGTGACCTCTCAGGTGATGCCTCAACAGCAAGCCTTAGATGAAGGCGCCATGGCTCTGTTTGGCGAAAAGTATGCTTCAGATGTAAGAGTCGTCACGATGGGGCCAAAATCAAAAGAACTCTGCGGAGGAACGCACGTCGAAAACACGGCCAATATACGTGTTTTTAAAGTGGTTAGCGAATCTGGAGTCAGCTCGGGGGTGAGACGTATTGAAGCACTTACCGGAGCCCGAGCTGCAGCCTTTCTAATGAAAAACACTCAAGAGAACCAAATGGCTCGCGAAGCCACAGGTATCAGTGAAAGCTGGACAGCTTATTTCGATAGCGACTCTGACGTGGCCGCACAAGTAGAGGCTTTAAAGTCTCAAATCAAAGACCTCAAAAAAGAGGTTCAAAAGCTCAAAGGGTCTAATGTCAATGTCGAGAGCCTACTGGGAGAGGCGAAACCTTTTAGCTTTAATGGCGCCGAGGGCAAATTGGTTCTGGGTGACATTCCTCTCGATGACCGAAAGGTTTTGGGAGACCTCTCTACGCAGCTCACAGATAAAATCGGCAGTGGCGTAGTGGTCTTGCTCGGCCAAGGCGATAAGAACCACCCCCTTATTGTGTCTGTAAGCAAAGATTTATCGAAACAACTTAAAGCTGGCGCCATTTTAAAAGAGATCGCAGAGTCTCTCGGCGGCAAAGGCGGCGGAAGACCTGACTTTGCTCAAGGGGCAGTGCCCGACCGCTCTGCTCTGGATCAGGCTTTCGCAAAAGCCCAATCACTGGTTGGACTTTAAGCCGACACAGAAAGTTGCCCGATCAATGACCTGAATCGGGTATTCACTTTGCTCTCCTCGAGGCTCACTGCCAAACTGATAAGAAGCTCGAGGAGAATCACAGGATGGCAAACTCGCTTTATCTTTTCACCGCTTTTTCAGACATTGAGATATTTCGTGACTTCATGAGCTCATACGAATGCCATGAGGACGAGGCGGGTGTTCATGTGCCCGTATCTAAAGTTGTGATCTCTGACGGTGATGATTACCTAAATCAACAAAAACAGGGTATGCACAACTTGTATCAGGGGCTGATCACTGATGCCCATCGCACCCCGCAAGAAAAGGTTTTGATCCACCTCACCAAGTGTGAGCGAGCCTTCAAAATCGACTATGAAGATCTCGATGAGGCAGTGACCTTAATCACCTCAATGGCTGAACACATGGGAGCGATTGTATTCACTCCGGCAGAGGCCCTGATGACTCCACGCCTAGAGGTTGTACACAGCTTTGAAGGCGCTTGTGAGGTCAGTGACTATGATTTTCGAGTACCAGCCGATAGCTTCGAACACTTGGTTGAAGAGGATCAAGAGAACCTCGAGCGAAAATCACGAAGCCTGAGAAAGATTGCCGAAATGGGGGTGCCGACTCTTGATTCTCTACCGGTGATTCCCTCTTCGAGCCAAACGCAGCTTCGCGATACTGAAACCTTAGCAAGACGTATCATCACCCTAGCAGCAGTAGCAGTTAAGGGAGAAACTCGTGAGTCTGAAATCAGTTTTCAGGTTTTAGAAAAATATGAGATCGACCCGGCAGAGGTGTCACCTTTTGAGTTGCAATTCTTGAAAGACCCATCGGCTCCTGACAATATATTTGTCAACTGCACTTGGCGGTATGAATCGCTATACGCACTGATGTGGGCGGCGGGCTACATGGCTGATCTCAAGTCTCCTACTGAGATTGTCGAAGTTCCGAGCTTGATACCCGTAATTCGAGATAGCCAAGACTTTGATGATTTCGTTAGCAAAGCCAGGCCTCAAAATAAAAACTCAGTTTTGGATGAGCTAGACTTCACCTACCGTTTGGCTTGGGCCTGCACCGAGGCAAGAGTCAACAATCAAGATCCCGCAGCAGGTCTGCAGCCTGGTGTGGTTTATGAGAGGCACTATGCCTTCAATTGGTTAATCAACAGATATGGTGAAGATTGGGACAACATTTCCACTCACACATGAGCTTCAAAATAGCTCAGATGGGATCCGTCTCGGAATTTGCAAATCATGATTGCTGGCGATATGAGAAAGCTTCCAAAGTTCAAACAAAAGCCTCTCTTTAACCGAGTACTGATCACCCTCAACCGACTCGAGCCCTTGATCATGAGCGCTAAAGAAGAACCCGACCGTCCAGCCATAACTGGCAGTGAGTGGGACTGACCAGATCTTGCACTCATGTAACGACCGAATCGATACGCATTTGTACTCAACGAAGTCTGGAACTCCTCATTTGTTTCATCGCCTGAAAGAACCCTCATATTGAACAGATTGAAAGATGTTGAAGGAAACAAAGCTGTCTTAACCCCACCGGTCGGCTCTTTTTCCGAGCCTACATAAAGCACATGTTGTGCACTCACTAAAGATCTGTAGATTTCGTTATGAAGTTCGACACTTGAGCCTTGCAGATCACTAAATAAGGCTTGAACCAAAGTGACTTCAGCCTCAGGTCCGTACAGGGTTAGCTGTTCAATTGATTTGGCCAACCAACCTTCTGGCAATTCACGCCCTGCTTGGTGAGAAACACCCGAGCTGTAGGTGTGCTCCTGAATTTCGAACATATCAACGTGATACCTCTTTTTACTTGCTACCCTTGGCCTGATGGCCTTGCTTTGCTGCCAGTACTCTGTATCAGATAGAATTCTTTTTGCTTTTTGCTAAGCTTCAGCAGACACCTCTTCACTGAATATATTTTTACCAAAGCAAGCGGCTTGCAGTAGCCTGACCTCATCAAACAGGTGATTGGGGCCATGTTTGTAGCCTGTCCAATGAAGCATTTCGTGAAATAGCAACATTGAGGTCGACATATAAGGCATTGCATTTTCTTTTGGTAGCCCGCGATTGAACACGGCTTCATCAGCCATTTCGTGAAAGACTGGCGCCAACTCATCTCGATTCAATGGCGTAATTTTTCGCTCAACAAAGAGGTTGTGGTTGCCAGCTAGAGCGTTTGTGTCGAGCAGCAGCCCAGGAAAACTTGGAATGAGGTCTTTGATAAACAAAAAGCCCTGATCACTAGGATTAAAATCTGGATAATTGGCATAGTCCACAGCTTTGTCGATACCTGGTTGGCAACTGAAGGTCTTTTGCAAACTTGAGTCTTCTAGGTAACCGAGCAGCTCTTCAGCGTTTTCAGCATGCTCCCTGGCAAATTTGTTTTCAGCACTCAACATGCAGCGTAGACCCTGATCTAAGGCTACTTTTAGGTCTTGAATTAACCTTTGATGCCCCCCACGGTTCTGCTGTCTGACTATCGAAAAATGCGGGTAGCTTTTGCAGTTTTCTATCGCAAAGTTAGAGCCCGCCTTGTAATAGTCAGAACCGAAACGTTCCAACTGCTCGAGCCCCTCAATCACGCGATCGAGCCGTCTCTTTTTGTCTAAGTCTGGGCGATCTGGCACTGCTGCAAAGGCCGAAGCCGAAAACAGAAAAAGAGCGATTACTAAAGTGAAATTCCCCCGAAAATTCATGTGATCAGAGTTAGCATGTCGGATCGAAATAGAACAAAACGGCAATCTTAACTTCTATGATAAGCACCGCTTATAATCAAACTCACCCACAAGCAAAATCTACTAACCTACTGAAAAGTCAGCTCTTATTGAAAACCCATTGTTGAGTCAAAGGACCTACTCGGTTCAGCTCGATTGCCAATTGAAATTTAGTTCTTATTGTCTTAGCGAGGCTTTGGAAGTTTTTTTTAAAACTGCATACGAATTTTAGAGCTTATTGCTCCTCAGGAAACAAAGGCCCCTTTTTGTGCCCGACCTTCCACAGAAGCTTTCCGTCTTCAACGAGAATCAAATGTGCGTCGAGCTTCCCATTCAAAAACTTATGTGGCTCTTGCCCCTCGGAGACCATCTGTCTTCTGCGTAAGCGAACCACTTTGTCTGCAAGGAGGTTCAGATTCGTTCCTGACAGTTCGAAAATCATCCAGTGCAGATTCTCAAGTTCGAGATCGGGAGCTGATGCCGCGCGTCTCCATGCTTTCATTTCGAGTATTCGAGTGTCTTGCTTTTCACGAATCTTGACTGAGTGCCAATCTGTAGTCTCATCGACGAAGGGCAACTGAACCACCCCTCTCCATGTGCCATCATGAATACGCAGTCCGGTGCGAGACAGGTTGTACTCGGCCTCTTGAAAGCTCAATCTACAGCTTTTCAAACGCAACTCTTTCGAAATACAACTCGACTTCCCTCTGGCCCAGGCCGGAGAGGTAAAGAGCGAAACCAGTAAGCAAACTTTCAACAAATTGGCTCTCATAGACACATCATCATCGGCTCAGAGTAAACGTGCAAGACTTGATTCCCAATTTATGCCGCAAATGCAAACTCGATCAGAGTCGTGATGCCTTGTATTCAACTCAAAACATCAATATTATCTTTATTCTAGCAATCACAACACGGGAACACATCATGGAGTTTTGGCAGTCATTTTGGTTGATCTTTGGAGTGGTTCTGATTATCGCCGAGGTGATTCTGCCCGGTGGAATCGCCTTCTTTATAGGCTTCGGTGCTCTGTTCGTTGGTGGGCTTTATTTCATTGGTGTGATCAACGACCCACTGACTGGTTTCACGATTTGGTTCATTCTTTCAATCACATTTCTGTTTACACTTAAAGGTCTGGTCGACAAGTTTTTGCCACACACCGAGACCAAATCTAACACTGACGAAGACATCGATGCTTTTGGCGAAGAGGTCGAAGTGCTCGCTCCTGTTAGTCATCAAACTGAGGGACGAATCCGCTACCAAGGTACAAGTTGGCCAGCTCTCAGTCGAAGAGAAAACATAGAGTTTTTTGAAGGAGACCGAGCCATCATCGTTTTTAGAAACAACATGACTTGGTTGATTGATCAACCAGACGTTGAGAACACGACATCCAATGAGGAGGAAGGATAATGGTGCTGCTATGTTATTAGCTTTCACAATATTTGCGATCATACTGATCTTTTTAGGCTACAACCTATTGATCATTGTACCCATGAGAGAGAACTACACTCTCGAAAGGCTCGGTAACTTTCGTGGCATCTTGAAACCAGGCCTACACATTGTCGTACCCTTTATAGACAGAATTGCCTACCAACATGATATTCGAGAGCAAGTGATCGACATCCCTTCACAGAGCTGCATCACCAAAGATAACATCCGAGTTGATGTTGACGGGTTGGTTTACTTGAAAGTCGTTGATGCTAAGCGAGCTAGTTACGGTATCGGAGACTACATCACAGCCAGTATCAACCTGGCTCAGACCACCATGAGATCTGAGATTGGTAAACTCACCCTTAGCCAGACTTTTGCTGAGAGAGAAAACCTCAACGAATCGATCGTAACCGAAATTGATAAAGCCTCAGACCCTTGGGGCGTAAAGGTTCTGAGTTACGAAGTGAAGAACATCTCTCCATCAAAGGGTGTGGTGCACACCCTTGAAAAGCAAATGGAAGCTGAACGACAACGTCGTGCAGAGGTGATTTTGGCATCAGCTGAAAGAGAGTCTCAGATTTTGGTTTCTGAGGGCTACAGGCAAGAGGCGATCAATCACTCAGAGGGTGAAAAACAAAGACGAATTAACGAAGCAAAAGGTCGAGCCCGAGAGATCTCTGCCGTTGCTGATGCAACAGCCCAAGGCGTGAAAATGGTGGCTGCTGCAATTCAAAAACCAGGCGGAGACCTCGCTGTAAAAATGAAGCTCACCGAGCAGTTCGTTAAGAAAGTTGAAAACATCATCAAAAACTCTAGCGTTTCTGTGTTCCCAGTTGAACTCGCCACACTTAAAGGTGCGGTCGACTCTTTGATGAAAAAGTCGAAGCCCTCTCGTGCGTCTCATCAAGGCAATGGGCAGTCTCACCCTCGCCAAGAGCAGCAGTATAGCGTACCAAGCAACCCACCTTCTCTAGGAGGCTTCTAATATGGAACCGACCACTCTATTTAGCTTTATTGTTTGGGGCCTAATTTTCTTGTACATCATCGCAGGATTCGCTGGTTCCATTCGTATTGTACCTAACAAGCAGGTATTGATAGTTGAAAGACTTGGTCAATACCGAGCCACTCTTGGAGCTGGCCTTCACATTCTTTTGCCATTTCTCGACAAGGTCACAGCTAAGCTGAACCTCAAAGAAGAGACAATTGATGTGCCACCGCAAGATTGCTTCTCGAAAGATGAAGTGAAAGTGGAAGTCGACGGTGTGATCTACATGACTGTTGCAGACCCAGTGAAGGCGGCTTACGGTGTTACCAACTACAGGTACGCTGCTACCCAGTTGGCCCAAACCACAATTCGTGCGGTTGTGGGCACCATTGACCTCGACAAGACTTTCGAAGAAAGAGATGCCATTAGTGCAAAAGTCGTAGAGACGCTCTCGAAAGCTGGAGCAAAGTGGGGAATCATCGTTCACCGCTACGAGATTCGAAATATCGACCCGCCAATTTCGGTCGCTGAGGCGATGGAGCGTCAGGTGAATGCCGAACGTGAAAAAAGAGCAATGGTTGCGAAAGCCGCTGGTGACAAAGAAAGTCGTATCAACAGGTCTGAGGGTCAAAAGGCTGAGCTGATAAACGTCTCTGAAGGTAAAATGCAAGAGATCATCAACTACGCCGATGGTGAAGCTGCAGAGATCTTATCGATTGCCGAGGCGACTGCTGATTCGATTGAGAAGGTCGGTGAAGCGATTGCCCAGCCTGGTGGTGACAAAGCCATCAAGCTCGATGTAGCCCAGCAGTATTTCAAGTCTATTCAGAGCCTGGGCAAACCAAGTTCGAACGTGATTGTACCAGCTGACCTGTTCAACATGGAAAGCATGCTCGATGGAATGGAGCTTGATCTGTCATGAGAAAGTTGTTCGGTCTCCTCTTTTTAGTTTTTGCTATTGTTCCTTATCTTGAAGCCGAGTCTCCTGAACCGGAGGCTCCCTTAACTGCGGAACAAGAGCTCTACCAAAGAGCTGACTGGACAATTCTCAAAGCTCCGATCACAGGATCGATTGGTCCGGCGACAGTGCACTATCTAAAAGAGGTCTTCAAACAATTGAAGACCACAGATGCTCAGGCTGTGGTTCTTGAAATCAACACGCCGGGCGGCCTGTTAAAGTCGACCCGCGAGATCATTCAACTGATCAATGAGGCACCCAAACCTGTCATCACTGTTGTTGGCCCCTCGGGAGCTCAAGCAGCTTCAGCTGGCTCATTCATTTTGCTAGCAGGTCACTGGGCTATGATGAACGAAGGTACCAATACTGGAGCCGCTTCACCAATAGACTCCTCTGGTAAAGACATTGGCCCCACTCTTAAGAAGAAAGTCTTTGAAGACACTCAAGCCCTCATGAGGAGCCTTGCCGAGAGCCGGGGACGAAACGTCGAAATGGCTGAAAAGTTTGTGAAAGACGCGATCAGCCTAACTGACACAGAGGCTCTCGAGGCCAACGTGATCAATCAACGCATTGCCGGTAACGAAGACCTGGTGAAAGCACTGGGTCGTATTCTGCTGCTATTTAAAGATCAAAAAATTAACTTTAGAGGCCGCAACATCAGCTTTCGAGAGGTGGAAAAACGGCCGATCGGTTACTTTCTTGAGTACATTGCTGATCCTCAGGTGGCCTACATGTTCACCTCTTTCGGAACATTGGGAATCTACATCGAGATTTTGGGCGGCGGCCTGATCTTTCCAGGTGTCTTTGGTGTGATTTGCCTGATTCTCGGGCTGATTGCCCTTAGCACACTGCCTGTGAACGTGGGCTTCTTGTTATTGCTTCTGTTTGGAGTTGTTTTACTGGGCGCTGAAGTATTTGTCTCGGGCTTTGGTGTGCTAGGCCTAGGAGGGTTAATCGCTTTTTTCTTAGGTAGCCTCTACCTGTTCAATGAACCCATCGGTGGTGACTACATGGCCGTGGTCTACACCATTACGGCCTGCCTAGGTATCATGTTTGTGATTTTGACATTTGTCTTAGTTAGAAAGCCCCGCACTCACAAATCGATGGTTGGAGGACGAGCCGTCTGTGCCAGCAATTTCATTAATGGTGCGGGCCTGGTACAACATAAAGGTCAGAATGTGAAAGCCATCAGCAAGTCAGGCGAGTCTTTCAAGGATGGCGACGTAGTTGCCATCAGTGGCAGTGAAGATGACGTGCTGATCGTAGAGCGCGCTGGCCCAGAAATGCAATCTATTCTCTAAGGCCTGTGAGAGCACCCCTACATTTTCACCCTACTCTCTCCCCTATCTTTATTTAGGTGAGTTTTCAGCCAAGACGCCCCATGCAATTTGCTCATTGATTGGCAAATCAGCAAGTTATTGCTAGGTCTGTACTCTCACATCGACAGAGGGGTTTGAAGTGAAATTTGATTTTCCGAATCAAGATGGGCAAATACTATCAGGGCGTTTAGAGCTGCCTAACCAGAAACCCAAGGCCTACGCTCTGTTTGCACACTGCTTTACCTGCTCAAAAAACGTTCGAGCAGCTGCTACGATTTCAAGAAAACTCACAGAATCTGGTATCGGAGTTTTGCGTTTCGATTTCACAGGCCTTGGAAACAGTGAAGGCGACTTCTCAAACACAAACTTCTCTTCGAACGTGCAAGATTTGGTCAGCGCCTGCAATCACCTTGGTGAAAAGTTTGAACATCCCGCATTGCTAGTTGGCCATAGCCTTGGAGGGGCTGCGGTTCTAAAGGCTTCGAGCCTGCTACCAAATGTGAAAGCTGTGGCGACACTAGCTGCACCAAGTGATGCGGCTCACGTGTCTCATATGTTTGAAGGTCACAAACTCGAGATCAACGAGAAGGGACTTGCCGAGGTCAAATTGGCTGGCCGTGACTTCACTATCAAAAAGCAGTTTCTAGAAGATATCGAAGAAGTGAAAGTTCTCGAAGACTTTAAGCAAACCAACCGAGCCTTACTAGTTATGCACTCTCCTACAGACAACACGGTGTCTATTGAACATGCCACCAAGATTTTCATGAACGCTAAGCACCCGAAAAGTTTTGTGAGCCTAGACAACGCAGATCACCTCATCTCTGCCATCGAAGATGCCGAGTACGCTGCGACTGTGATTGGAGCCTGGGCCAATAAGTTTTTACCAGCCATTCAAGACTTAAGACCTAGTCTTGATAACTCTCAAGTCGTGATTAAAAGTCGCAAAGGGCTCAAATACACTCAAGATGTATTTAGCAAAGACCATCACTTTGTAATGGATGAACCTAAGCGCCTCAAGGGAAACGACTTGGGCATGAACCCTTACGAGATTCTTTTGGCTTCTTTAGGTGGCTGTACAGCCATGACAATGAAGATGTACGCCGAGCGAAAAGGTTTTGATTTGCAAGATGTCGAAGTGAAACTAAAACAAGAAAAGGTTCATGCCAACGACTGCGCTGAATGTGAAACCAAAGAGGGAATGGTCGATCAAATAACCAAAGAGATTGCGATCTCTGGCAACCTATCCGATGACGAAAAGCGATCCTTGTTCTCAATTGCAGAAAGGTGCCCAGTCAACAGAACCCTTAAAGGCGAAGTGAACATCATTTCGCAATACAAAGGCTGAACAAATGATGGAACTGCAAAAGCAAGTCGACAGTCTTCTGTCATGGTACCAAGAGAACAAACGGCCTTTACCATGGCGGCAATCAAGAGACCCCTACAAGATCTGGATCTCTGAAATTATGCTTCAACAGACAACTTCAAAAGCTGTCATTCCGTTTTTTGAAAGGTTCATTCGCGAACTCCCCACGGTTGAAGATCTCGCGAAGGCGCCACAAGAAAAAGTCTATGAACTTTGGGCAGGCCTGGGCTACTACTCACGAGCTAGAAACTTGCAAAAAGCGGCAAAAGAAATTGTGAAACTTGGAGAGTTCCCCGACAGTTTCGAAGAATTAATCAAACTACCAGGCTTAGGGCCATATACAGCTAGGTCTGTGGCCTCGATTGCCTTTCACCAACCAGTTGGCGTGGTCGACGGCAACACCATTCGAGTGTTTTCGAGGCTGTACGCAGAGCCTTGGCATTGGTGGACTCCAGCTGGTCGCAACAGCATACAAGAGATCGCTGATCACTGGGCCAGCTTTGCTGATGCCGCTGAACTCAATCAAGCCCTAATGGAGCTCGGGGCATCAATTTGCAGGCCAAAAAGCCCGACCTGCCTGCTCTGCCCTTTGCAAGCAGATTGCCAAGCTAATAGGCAGCATGCCCCTGAGGCTTATCCGTCTGCAAAACCCAAACGAGAGCGTGAAGTTTGGCACTGGTCCCCAATCGTTTTGCAAGACCAAGGCAAAGTTTTATTGGTGAAAGATCACTCAGCACCTTTTTTAAAAAATCAATGGCTTCTGCCCGGTGAAGCGAAACTACTGAAAAAGAAACCGCTAAACTATGACTTCAAGCACAGCATCACCCACCATGACATTTATGTAACGCTCAATACAGACTCTTCGCAAGTTGACCATTTGTCGCGAAAGCCAGAAAATGCCTTATGGGTACAAAAAAGCAAAGTCAATACAGTCGCTCCGGTATCGCTAATCAAAAAAGCTCTCAGTTTCGTCTAATTGCCACCGGCATTTGCGGCCTACTGATGTATGGCTTTCTTTTGGGTTGCCAGTCGAAACCAAGTGCCTCAGATGGGTTGCGCACTTCTGATATCTCGCTCCCCTCTGGCTATCAACCACCGCCATTGATAGCCTTGACCAGAATTGGCGTGAACTCTAAGCCTGAACTTTCACATGACGGCAGCAAGATGGTCTTTTTGAGTAGTCTGCGACCAGCACACGAGAACACCCAAGCCTACTTACTTGAAATCGATGCCAAGAAAGAGAAGCGAATTACCTTTCAAGATGGCCAAGTCGCCAGCGTAGTCTTCTCTCCTGATGACAGCCATGTGATTTACTCAAGCTCTACCGACGAAATCAAAGAGGACTCATTGTTTATCAAAGAGTCTCTCATGAGGATCGCGGGCGCCGAAGAAGAGAACCCTAAACCGAACGACAGCAAACTGTTCTGGAAAGACCAACCCTTAGAGCTGTATTCTAGCTTCTTAAATGGAACCCGAATCGAGAGACTGACTCGTTCACCTCAATACGATTCAGACCCAAATGTGCACCCCAAAGGCAAGAAAATCGCCTTTGCCTCCGCACGTGGTGGGCAAATTGATCTTCATCTTGTCTCAAACACTGGAACTTATTTGAAGTCGATAACCAAATCGCCTACGGTCGAAGCCGAGCCGAGGTTCTCACCAGATGGAAGCCAAATGGTTTGGGTCGAGTACGAGCCATCGATGAAAGAAAGTCAGATTGTGCTGGCCAATCAAGACGGTGAAGTCATCCAGAAGCTTACCAGCGCTCCCTACATTCACTGGAACCCACACTGGCTGCCAGATGGCAAATCTCTATTGATATCTTCAAATCGAGAGAAAAAGGGTGGCTTTGAGATCTTTCGATTAATGATCTCAAACGGCTGTCTAGAGCGGCTGACGTGGCACTCTGCTAATGACACAGAACCAACCGTAAGCCCAGACGGAGCGACCCTCTACTTCACCAGTGACCGAGCTGGGCAAAAACAAGTCTACAAAACCTCTATTCAACCGGCAGAAAAGTGCAAGTGAGCTTGCTTCTGGGTAAAGTCAAGTCATACACTTATGTTATGAACAGCTTCATCTTACTAGCCGCATCTTTGTTTGTCGTTGGCCCGGTACTTTCGATCGCAGCACCGCACCCTGCAACCAGCTCCTCATTTGTAGTTGGTGCCGACTCTGGCAGATACTTCTCTGAAAATGGTTTTAAGGTTTCGCTAGGAAAATCAAAATGGCAAAAAGCAGCCCCTCCTAAGTCGTTTCAAACTATCGAAGTTATCTTTAAAGGTCCGCAGAGTAACACTGGTGAAGTCGCTCCAAGCTTAACTGTTCGACGAGACGACTTAAAACAGCCCATGGGCCTCGAGAGGTACGTGAAGCAATGGCGAAAAGACTACCCTCGGTTTGGTTTTAACATTCTCAACTCACAAAGAGTGACGGTCGGGGCAAACATTGGATTTATGCTCGATTTGGTTCACGCCGAAACATCGAATCAACTTCGGCAAGTCGTGTTTGTTAAAGACCGGCAAGCTGTGATCTTCACCTGCCGAGACAAAAAAGCTAGCTTTCGTCAGAGCCTAAGCGATTGCAACGAGATCGTGCGAACGTTCAAATGGACTCTTTAGAGCCAACTGCTTGGTAGGCCACTCAGAGAATCGCAAACCCTCTCTAATTGGCGTCGGCTACCTGAGTGCTGACATTCTTTAAGCAATAGTTGATTTCAATTTTTGATTCTGCTTGCCCAGCGTCTTCCGTCAGAATTGAGACCACATTGGGGTCAATAAATTCAGCTGGTACGATTATGTTATCAACCTTCACCTCGACACTCTCAGGCTTCACTGGTTGCTGGGTTAGCAAAAACTCATTCAACAGCTCAAGTTTCTCTCTTGCAAAGGCTCCAACCTCAGCAAGGCCATCATCTATGAGATCCGGGTAGGCCATGTCGACACTGAAGCTACTGTTGATCTCGACTAACTCCAAAATACCATAGCCCAACTCGTTTTCACCACCAGAGGGTACAAAGCTCGGATTGTTGTAGATCACACCGGTAACCAGTAAAGGCTCATTACCTTTCTCCTGTTTCAGAGCCTGATAAACCGTCTCAGGAGTAACTTGAGGGTTCACACAGTTCGCAAGAAAGGCTGGTCGTTCATAACCATCAGGGTCATTCACAAATCGCACTCCTTGCGGAGCAACCGCACAGATGTCGTTTTCATCGGCAACAAATATCACGGCAAGCGCAGCATCATCTCTTAAGATGCCCTGAGACTTGGCCAACGCCAACTTTTGAGGATTGGTTAGCATCTCTTGTAATGATGCAAGACCAACTTCTCCACCATCTGTAGACAACTGACTCGGAGAGTTTTTCAATACATTTTTAAGCTTGCTTTTAATAAAGCTAATAGACATCTCGCTAGTCAAAACATAGTTCTTGTTGCCGTTCTGTGAAAAGACGTGATTTAGCTGCCCATAGTAGCTAGACCCTTTACCGTGAGCGGGGAGTACTGCCATTCTGTAATCAGTGTCAGATGGAAGCTGCTCGATAAATCGATTGATACCATTTGCGATCGCGTCTTTTTCCGCATCCATTGAACCAGAAGTGTCGACAACAAACATCACATCTAGCTTCTTTTGGTCTGTGTCTTTGGGCTGCTCAAAGTTGTCGGCAACACAAATCGGATCGGGACCAGGGTTTGGATCTTCTGGCTGATAGGTCCAACTGTAAGTGGCTGTGCCTTCATTACCCGCTCGGTCAGAAATTCGTACCTCGACTGAGTTAGAGCCATCACTTGCCAACTGGCTAGAGAATTCTCCCAAAGTTGGGCAAACCAAAGAAGTCTGGTCGTGAGTGCACGAGAGAGACTCAAGGTCCAAATCAGAATCACCGCTCACAGAGTAGGTAAACGACGCCAACACCTCTGAAGTTGGGCTAGATGGCCCACTCAGAAAAGTGATTTGCGGGGCCTTGGTGTCGAGACTCCAAGTGTAAGGAGACGATGGCTCAGAGCGATTGCCAAAAGGGTCAATTGCTACCACACGAAATTGGTTTTCGCCCTCAATCGCTCCTTCAAACAGATCTCCCGAGTCGCATGCTGCCGCAGCTCTATCATTTAGCAAACACTCGAACGTAGCCTGTGGATCGCTCGGAGAACTGAATTCGAAAACCGCCTGAGGCTGATTGGTTAAACTCTCTGGGCCAGAAGTGATTGTCACACTTGGCGCCTGTGAGTCTACATACCAAGTGAACACCTGACTACTGCCAGCGTTTCCGATTTGGTCAGTTGCAATGACCTGAAACTCATTCGAGCCCTCGGTAGCAATAAAGGTGTCACCCGTTTTACAAGCTTGTGGAGCCCCGTCATTCAAGCGACAAGCTACTGCTGCCGTGTCATCATCAACCACGAAATCGAATACTGACTCGAGCTCATTGCTCGGATCATCTGGGCCCGAAGTGATCGTCACTGATGGAGCTATTGTGTCGACATTCCAAGTGTAGACTTCGCTTAAGCCTTCGTGACCATAGGGGTCTACAGCTTTCACCTGAAAAGAGTTCTCGCCTTCTTCAGCCAGGTACTGAGAACCTGATTGACAGGGCTCGAACTCTCCATCATTCAACTTGCAGCTCGTATCAGCCTCTGAATCGTCGACCTGGAAAGCAAACTGAGACTCTTTGCTAGCAGATGGATCGTCTGGCCCAGAGGTAATGGTTACATTCGGCCCGATGGTGTCGACATACCAATCGTAGTTGTCGCTACGACCTTTGTTGCCCAACTGATCACTCCCGACCACATAAAACGAGTTCTGGCCTTCTGCTGCTTCAAATTTATCTCCACTGACACAAGACACTCCTTCGGCGTTATTCAAAACACAGGTGTAGGTGGTTTGTTGATCGTTACTTACGAATTCAAAAACTGAATCACTGGTTTTACTTGGGTCTTCAGGACCAGCAGTGATGGTAATCGCAGGGCCGATACTGTCGACATACCAACTGTAAACTTGGCTGCGACCAACATTGCCCAATGCATCTGTTGCTTGAACTTGAAAGTTGTTCTGGCCTTCCTTAGCCTGGAACCCCTCTCCGGTTTTGCATAGAAGATACGCAGAGCCGTTCAAGCTGCACTTCACTTCAGCTGTGGGATCGTCGACCACAAACTCAAATTGAGCTTCGGGCTGACTTGTGGGGTCGTCTGGCCCAGATGTGATCGTCACTGAAGGAGGCAAACTATCAACATACCAAGAGTAAACACGGCTGGTGCCTGTGTTACCCAAACTGTCAGTGGCAATAACCTGAAATTGATTTTGTCCCTGAACCGCTAAGAATACCCCACCTGTCTGGCAAGGTTGCGGGCTGCCGTTGTTCAGACGGCAATAAGTAATCGCATTTGGATCATTCACTACAAACTCAAACTTGGCAGTGCTCTGGTTAGTTGGATTTTCGGGGCCAGCAGTGATCGTGACACCCGGGCCAACGCTGTCGACATACCAATTGTGCAACCGACTGTAACCGATGTTACCTGCCAAATCAGTGGCTTTGACGCGAAATTGGTTTTGCCCTTGGTTCGCAACGAACTCAGCACCAGAGACACATGCTTGAGGCTCTAACTCGTTCATCAGACATTCAGTAGCGGCTTCTGTATCATCAACTGTGAACTCAAACTTGGCTCTGGTCGAACGAGACGGATCAAATGGGCCACTGGTGAGATTCACCACTGGCGCAACGGTGTCGATAGTAAACTCTCGAACCTGCTCACTCATGTTTCCGGCTTTGTCCATGGCGAACAAACGAAAGCGCTTGAAGCCATCTTGTTGATAAGGCGGAGTAAATGAGGTTCCACAGTTGCTGACCTCACCGCTGTTCAACTGACACGTGGCCAGCTCAACACCTGAGCCCTGATCAGTGATTTCGAACTCAAACTCTACATTCGGGTTATTTTGAAGAGCTGCAGGTTGTTTTGAAAAGATCATTTTTGGCGGAACATTGTCGTGAACAATATCATCACTCACACACACACTCTCAGCACCATTTGGAAACTTAACTTTGGCGTAAACCCGAGCTGTCGCATTTAATTGAGCTAAAGACCAACTCGATTGTGACTCGTAAGACTCCCAAAGACCGCCCGTGGTACAAGTTGGGTCATTGGTGTAGTACATCTCAATCGCAAACTCAGAGATGAGATCAACGCGAACCTGATCTCGGTTTGTGTAAGTCGACCCTTCTTCTATTGTCAGTTCTGGAGTTTTGTATAGACCCTTGGGATCGCCCGGGTTGTTAGGGTTGGTCACGACGCCTTGTCCATCTACCGAGGTGTCTGTTTTTGTACTGAAATCGACCCCTGAACACGCGATGAGCTGGCTAGAAACCAGCACCACAACCACAGCTTTGGTTAGTGCACCCATTGAATTCTCCCTCCCAAGTCTACTCAGGGGGTAAAGAGAGGCAAAACTAATACCAGTTGCTGCACCTATAAGAAGCCAGCTCGCAGCTACGAGCTGTATAAATCTTGGATTTATCAAGATTTTAGACGTTCGATATTGAGACGCTGTCAGAATTTAGACAGCAACAAAACTCAACTCTTTTAGACATATTGATAGTGGTTTGTCGAAGCCAATTTGAAAACGGAGTTTAGCCGTTCCCAAAAACCTTTCTAAAAAACGAACCCACTTTTTGCCCAATAGACTGTGGTGATTGCGAAGCCGCTGGTTGGTTCGAGCGAGACTGACCACGCTTTGAACCACTTGAAGATCTTGTACGCTTGGCTTTCTTGCCCGATGTGTTGTTGTTGCGCTTTCTCGAGCTCGTCTTTTTGTTGCCGCCCTCTGCAGATTTGCCCCTTGGCCCACGGTTTTTACCTGGGCCTGCATGGCGCCCAGTACGGCGGTCACGATGTTTTTTCGGAGCTGAGCCCTCTTCGTTCGGCGCTTCACCATCTTTCGCAGCCTGCTTCTGCTGAGGTCCACCAGACTTCTTCTTGCGGTTCTGATTTTTACCTCGGTCTTGATTCTTGCCGCGATCTTGAGAACGTTTGCCATCACCTGGCTTTATCTTTCGCGACCGAGGGCCTTTAGAACCTTTCGATCCACTGCGACCCTCTTTCATCAAGTCTTTGTCACCATCTCGTGGGAATGGTTCGTAGTCTTTAACGATGAATTCATCCTCTAACCAGCCCATTTCAAGCTTCTTCTTCGTGTAATCTTCGATGCGGGCTAGCGCTTCGACGTCGCGATCGCTCACAAGTGAAAAGGCCACTCCGGTGGCGTTCGCTCTGCCTGTTCGGCCAATTCTATGAACGTAGTTTTCAGGATCATCAGGCAATTCAAAGTTCACAACCAAATCAACACCCTCGACATCTAAGCCACGTGCCGCCACATCTGTTGCGACAAGAATGTTCTGATTGTCTTCTGATTTGAACGAGGCCATCACTCGATTTCTTTGCCCTTGAGAGAGCAGGCTTGAGATACCTAATGCCGGGAGGCCATTGCGATTTAAGAACAAAGCGATTCGCTCAACATTGCGCTTGAAGTTGCTAAAAATAATAACTTGTTTGGGCTCATGCTTTTTGAAAAGCGAAAGTAAGTGCGCAGGCTTTTCGTCGTGGCCGACGTGAAAGATCTCGTCTTTCACGTTCTCGGCGGTGGCAGCATCTCTGCCGATATTCACTTCGACTGGGTCTGCGCCAAACTCATAGGCGGTGTTCAAAACATCAAAATTCAGTGTGGCACTAAAAACCAAGAACTGCCGCTCGCGGTCAATTCTTTTCAAAATGTATTTCATGTCATCTTTGAAGCCCATATCAAACATACGATCAGCTTCATCAAAAACCACAGCCTTCACCTGCTTGAGGTCGACAACGTGTTCTTTGTAAAGGTCGATCAATCGACCTGGAGTGGCCACGATAAAATCGACTCCTGCTTTGATTTGCGGAATCTGCTTTTCGTAAGACGTTCCACCAAATACGGCGACTGAAGTGATCTCTCCACCAGGGCAAAGCTCTTGGATATTCTGATAAACCTGGTCCGCTAGCTCACGAGTCGGAACCAAAACCATAATGAAGTTTTTTGGCTTCCACTCTGCAAACAGTCTGCGAGGAGCATCTTCTTCAGACTCTTCGGTGGCGTTTTCAATCTCAGCCTCAACTTCAGTGTTCTCGTCTTTCTGTTTAGCTCTTAGTACTCGGTCCATAAGTGGCAGCAGAAAAGCCGCCGTCTTTCCGGTGCCAGTCTGAGCAAGGCCCGCAACGTCGCGACCTTTTAGAATGTGTGGTATTGCATTTTCTTGAATGTCAGTGCAGTCGGTAAATCCGAGTTGATCGATTCCCTTTTTTAGCGCGGGATGCAGATCTAGTTCTTGAAATTTCACAAATCGTCCTTAAATTTTTTCGCTGGTGTTGTTGAGAGCCTATCTGACTCTTCAAGCTGGCATCAGTTGCCAAGCTGTTGCTGTCAAACATCGCCTTCAAATCTATCTGGAGTAAATGAACCTAGGGGCCCCGCCCCTTACCATATAACGCCATGCGTTCTTTGCGATGAGCCTACAAGGTACTATCTATATATGAGCAAAGTCAAAGAGCAGACCAGCTTCAGACTTAAAGCAAAACTCCAAGCTCAGAAATTCAGCTAGGAGTTCAAGAAGTCTTGCAGCGATTGAATAAACTTTTCAGGCTGATCAAAATGGATCCAATGGCCTGAGGGCTCAATTTCAACCCCCTGAATGAGCGAATTCAGGCTGAGAACCCTTTTAAAATGCTCGGCAGATAAATCTTGAGACTCACTCCCCCTCATCCAAAGGGTGGGAACTTTCAATTGCTCAATTTCTGGCCAGCGATCAACAGCTCGCCCAGACTCCATTGTCTGTAGAATGCCATCCAGATGAAAGCGCCACGAGGTGGTTCCATCAGGCTGCTCCGCCATATTTGTGTAGAAATAATCGGCTAGAGTATTGGCTTGAGGGTTACCCAGCAAGGCTTTCGGAAACTCGTTTTCAAAAAATGCCTTCGCTTGCTTGCGGTCCGAAAATGGGGCTGGAACCAAACCCACCATGCGCCTGATCTTGTCAGCACTCTCAGCATCGGGCTCAGGTGATATGTCTTCAACCACCAACTTTTCAATTCTCTCAGGGTATTTGTAGGCAAAGTGAAAGGCATTGCGCCCGCCCATGGAGTGCCCAACCAGACAGATTTTTTGCCAACCCAACTCGTCTAAAATCGCCTTCAAATCGTCGGCATAGTCTTCTACGGAGTAAGATTCAGCGTGAAAAGACCGACCGTGACCTCGCTGATCAAAGCTTAAGACCTGATAAGCGCCCTGAAAAGATTTCGCAATTCTTCTCCAATTGCCGCCCGAGCCCATAAGCCCATGAAGAAAGACAAGTTTGGGCGAACTCGCTTCACCTACAATCTGATGATGAAATTGGCTAAGATCTGGCATACTGTGGGAACATCATAAACAATCGACTCTGAGTCAAAATAAGGAAAGCGAATTGACGCTCCCCGCGATCAGCGCGATATTGAGAAAACATGGTCAACCGTCAACATCCGAACCTGCACCCTAACTGGATTGATTCACACGCCAATGGCATTGTGAAGGCACTTCAGAAAAGTAACTTCGA
Source organism: Bdellovibrionales bacterium (assembly GCA_013216195.1). Taxonomy (GTDB): domain Bacteria; phylum Bdellovibrionota; class Bdellovibrionia; order Bdellovibrionales; family UBA1609; genus JABSOQ01. The sequence goes on along the minus strand of JABSOQ010000006.1, from coordinate 21,093 downwards.
GACTTATTTGGTCGGGGGCTGCGTGCGTGATCTCTTGCTGGGCATCCACCCCAAAGATTTTGATATAGCCACTACCGCTCAACCCGAAGAGATTAGAAAAGTAATCTACAAGGCCTATGTCATTGGCAAGCGGTTTCGCTTGGTACTGGTTAAGCGAGATGATCAACAGTACGAAGTGGCTACCTTTCGAAAAAATATTGAAGACAAAACAGAAGATGACGAAGAGGCCTCACCTGAGGGTGATAACGTTTTTGGCACGCCTGAAGAAGATGCCATGCGCAGAGACTTCACAATCAATGGTTTGTTTTACGACCCCGTCGGCGACAAACTCATCGACCACCCGGGTGGCCTTGAAGACCTTGAAAATGGTTTCATTCGTATGATTGGTGAGCCCAACGCGAGGCTTGTTGAAGATCCTATTCGCATTCTAAGGGCCCTTCGCTTGTCTCACAAAGTTCACTTTTCAATCGAACCAAGCTTAAGGGCAGCTATGCAGGCCAAAGGCGAAACCCTTCTGGCCACTGCCCTACCTAGACGGCGCGAAGAGATACTAAAGCTTCTCAAATTACGAGACCCGGCCATGGCTTTTGTTGAAGCCTATGATCTCGGAGTTCTCAAATTCTTGTGTCCAACTTTGAATAGCACTTTCGAAGACCCAGACAAGCTCTCAGGTTTGCTGCATAATCTTTCGAACATGAGAACGATTTGGCTTGATTCGGGCAGCCCTCTTGAGCTTTTCGGCCATTTGGTTCTCTATTACTTATTGGCAGAGAAGATTTTTGACCCAAACCAGCCGATCAAAGCCAATGACATTCTTGAACATCCTAAAGTCTCACTTCTTATGAAAGAAGAGCTAGGTATGTTCAAATACGAGCAAGCGATAGTCGCCAAAGCCATTCATATGCAAAGTGTGCTACAAAAACGAATTGATTTCGAACGCAAAGGCCACAGACGGCAAATGGCTGTGTTGAAAAATGAGGCCTTTCCACTCGCTCTCAAGTACGCCATTGAGAATCAGACTCTCGATGGCTCCGACCTAAACTTTTGGCTCAAGAGTTACTGGGATGCCATGCCCGCTATTGAAGACTTACGTCGAGAGGAGAGTAAAAAACGCCGCTCGACTTCAAGAAGACGCCGCAGGAAGCCTGCACCCAAAAGCTAAGATACAGCTGAAAAGCAAATCAGACGACTTTCACTAGAATTCATTCAGCCCATACGCCTCTGTTAGGCTTGACTCTGGACTTCTTTATCGAGAGAAGAGATAATCTAAGTATCGAAAAACAGTGTGTTCACAGTAGCTCTTTAGGGAGGCAGACATGAGTCCATCAATTTGGCAAATCCTGATCGTCATCGGTATTTTCGCGATATTGTTCATGGGCCCAAGCCGCTTACCTGGTCTTGGCAAATCCATCGGAGAAGCCATTCGTGGCTTCAAAAAAGGCATTAACGACGATGAAATCGATGTGACAGAGAGATCTAAGCAAGTTGAAGGCGATGACAACACTGCACAAAACGCCTCTGCAAAGCAGAAAGAAACTGAGTCTTAATCTCTACACCTTTTTGTGCTCTAAGATGGGCTTTCAATTTTATAAGCCCCTGAGACCTTTTATCTGTTAACAAGCCAGACACTCTTAGCTTTTTTTCAAGATTTCTACATCAGAACGAACTCAGTCAGCGCCTGGCTAGTGCCGAAAATTGACTCCTAAACTGCAAACTCTTCTCTACCCATCTCGCCCAAGGCTTTGTAGCGTTTCTTTCATCAAGGCGAGAATTCGTCTTTGTGAGCGAAAACATAGAACATCAGCACAGGCACTAAATTGACCTGGGCCGATAAACCAACCGACGATTGTGGTCCGTTTGTAGAGGAGGTTGAAGATGAAAGGTTCTAAGAACTTTTTTGCTTCTGTCTATATTCATGCACGCATAGCTATACTGTCTGTGCTGCTGATCCTTGTGAGTCTTTTCACTCAGATTTCTAGAGCTGCTTGCAGCTTTGACAAAGAACACGCTGTTGGCGTGCTTCAACAAGCCAATATTGCCTCACCTGTCGACAGTCACGTGATTGGCCAGTGGGTCAACACGGTTGCACTAAGAGCTACGACCTACATTACGATCAGTGAAGGCCGTGATAGCTTTTTTGTAAACGTGTACAACGAGACTCACGGAGTGAATAGAACTGAGCCTGTTGCTGTTTGCTCATCTGATCAAGAGCTACAATTCGAAGTGGCAGCCAACCTGCAAGATCAGGGGCTTGAAACAGTTGTCATCAAAGGGCATGACCCGCAGTTGATGAGCATTCAAATCCTCAATAAATTCAAGCTCAAGGGGCGCTACGAGCGAGTTGATGGCTCAACAGCTGAGCTGTTGAACCTCGATATGCCTGAGTTTGCTTTGAGACAAATCGAAGAGAGTGTCATTCGAAGACTTTAAATATGAAACCAGGCACCTTGGCCTAAATATGACAGTTTCACCTATGTAAAGTTAGCTCTCTGACCAACTCAATTTAGAGAGTTTTTTCACTTTTTTGCCATCTTTGCTGACGGTTAAACTAGAAATGCGTCAATTTTAGGCAAAAGAAGTGCTTTGCCGTTCAGTTCTGCATATGTTGGCAGCCATCGAGGGATTGAATGGCTGGGGTATAGTTTTCTCTCGTAATACAGAAAGACAAACACCCAAAGGAGAGACAATGAAGAGCCTTATTTTGACTATTGCCATGCTTTCAGGCTGGGCAGCAACTGCAGAGCAAAACACACAAACCTTCACCATGCAGTATGAAGTGTTTTATGCAAAAGCCGTGTGCTTTGCGCCTCCATGCTACGACTATGGTGGGTATCGATGCGATGGTGTCGACTTTGAGATTTTTTTCGATGATGCCACTTACCATCGAACCAAAGAATTACCAGACAACGTGAAGTATGACTTTCGTGGCTACTGTTCTGAAACTTCAACCAGGCAACCAGAGCCCTCTATTTCGATTCCTTACGTTGAAGAGAACATGTTGAAGCTGAAGGCTGAAGATGTCAAAAACGGCACAAACCAAGCGAACAGTATTCTTGAGCAAAAAGGCGTTATGGTTCCTGTAATTATCTACAACCGTGTAGACCGAGAGGTAAAAAGCTTCGTCAACGACACACTCGGAAAAGCTGTTGAAGGTGCTGAGTAGCGGCCCTTGCCACTTTTCAGCTAAAAGAAAAAAGCCTCAGAAAACTTCTGAGGCTTTTTCATTTCTCTTGCACAATAGCTTTGCTTCAGTTGTTGATTGAAGCGTTCAGTGTCTTGCTAGCCTACCGCCATTACTACATAAGTTCTTTTGCAGCACCCACGATGGCATTCGCATCAAGCCCATGTGCTGAGTAAAGTTCATCGGCCTTGTAAGCGCTTCTACCAAACTCGCCCTTTACACCTAGGCACCTGATCTTAAAAGCCTCTCCAGTTTGAATCAAAGCCTGACTCAAAAGCGAGCCCATACCGCCCATGACTTGATGATCTTCAACAGTCACCAAAGTGTGGTTTGTTTTCTTGAGTATCGGTAACAGCGTTTCAAGATCAGGTCGGTTGATCACTGATGGGTTGACCACTGCTACTTGTACTCCTTCAGCTGCCATTAATTCTGCAGCTTGCAAAGCTTGAAACATTAGTGGGCCGGCCGCAACCAAGGTGACGGCTTTGTCAGAGCCACCCTCAACATCTCGCACAACCTGAGCTTTGCCTAGCTGAGAAGAACTGGCACCTTCAACTGAAGGCAAAAAAGTCTCGCGGCCCAAAAAGAAAATCGAAGAGTGCGGCACCTTGCCAGATTTTCTAGCCTCGGCGAATTCATCTAAGGCTTGACCCACGAGGGCCTCGGCCTCTGCAGATGTCGTCAAGCAGTAGACATCAACTTCAGGTATAGAACACGTTTTTGAGAAGTAAGTGAGCGCCTGGTGAGAAGCTCCATCTGCCGCATCTTGAAACCCAGCGTGTGAGAAAATGCCGATCATTGGAGCTTGAGAAAGGCTCGCCATGGTTAACGGCAAAGCCCCTTTGGTCACTGCAAACTGAGAAAAGGTATCAACAATTGGAATATAACCTTGCTTAGAGAGCCCGGCGCCAGCGCTGATCATGTTGCTCTCAGCGACACCAACATCGATAGAGCTTTCAGGGTACTCCTTGTGAAAAGCGGCAACTCCTGTGGAGCCCTGCAAATCTGCAGAGACAGAGACGATCGGAAGACCTGCTGCCTTCTTAGCAATCAAAGCTTTTGCAACGCCGACTTGCACTTTCTCTTTCGCAGGACCAGAAGCTGAGCCGGCCTTTTGCTTTTCTTCATGGGCGGCAACAAGCTCGTTTTGCCAAGCTGTAAATTCAGCCGGCACCTCTGAGTCTTTGTAGATTTCACCTAAGAAGGCTTCGAGGTCGGCTGGGGTCTTCAACGGAAAACCATGACCTCCTGAAGCTGAATCTTCTGTTTTCTTAACACCAAAGCCCTTAACCGTGCGAGCATGTATCGCCACCGGTGTTTTTGGGTTCGCTTTGGCCGCTTCAAAAGCCTTGCCTAGTGTATCTGCGCATGCTTGGAGATCGTTACCAGCTTCGAGTGACATCACCTCCCAGCCTAAATCTTTCAGGCCTGTAAAGGTGCCCTCCATCGAGAAAGCATCTTCATCAATACGGCCCGACAACTTTGTTCTGTTGTCGCTAATTATCATCACGAATGGGGCTAGCTTGCCCTTAGAGGCCAAACCGGCGATCGCGGCCATTGCCTCTTTCGCCTCTCCCTCCATGCAAGCTCCATCTGAAATGGCCGCGACGGTCATTCTGTCATAACCACTCAAAGAGTCAGCCATCGCCAAGCCTTGAGCTTGTGGCAAACTTGAACCCAGAGGGCCGTTTGACAGGTAAACTGCTTCTGGAAACAAATGAGATTCTCCATGGCCTGTCAGTACAGACTCAATGCTTCGGAAAGCCTTTAGTTTTTCTAATGTGAGATCAGCAAAGCCATAGTTGGCTTTCAGGGCGTAAAGGCCGTTTTCGCAATGACCAGCATCGTTCACAAAGTGAAACTGCTCATACCACTGCTGACCCGCTTTCTCTGCAGAAGAAAACATAAGAGCATGGGTAGCTGACATCAGCTCGGCAAATGCCGCAGGACCTCCCCAATGTGAGGCAGCACCTCCCATAACGGCGTTCATGTCCATAAGGGCCACCATTGCTCTTGTGGCTTGTGGATCCGCACACTCCAATTCGCCAGTGCCGCCACCAAGAGTTACGGTTTTCGAGAATTTAAGGCCACCCTTAGGATTGCCTGCCAGCTTGGGTTCTATTGCAATGGGAGTGAGATTTGCCAAAAGAAGGCTCCTTGTTTGAGGTCATCTGGCTGCAGTTCTACGCCGTATGCCAAGAGGGGTCAAGGCTCGCTAGAGGCAGTACCTAAACCTGACTAAAGGGTCGATTCCACGTGGATTTTCGCTCGAGGGCTAGACTGCAGAAATGGAACCCCTTATCCTGACCCACATGACTATAGCAGAAATCCCCAAAGCAGAAATTCACTCACATTTAGAACTCGTCTTGAGAAAGTCGACAATCCAAGAGTTGGCACCCCAATTCGGTATCGAGCTCAAGTCGGAACAAGACTATTACGACCGGTTTGTGATCTCAGAGCCCATGGGAGACTTAGGCTCTGTGCTCAATAAGTTTCTTGATACCCAGAAACTTCTGGCCTCAGAAGAGATTCTTGAAAGAATCACTTATGAAGCTTGCGAAGATGCTTTCAAAAACACAAATACTCGTATTCTAGAACTTCGATATGCTCCGACATTCGTTCAACAGGGGCATGACAACCTGACTTTTCAAAGCATTCATGAAGCGATAGTGAAAGGCATGAAGAGGGCTGAAACTGATTTTGACATGGCGGTTGGCCTCATCTGCATCATTCAACGAATCTTGCCAGTCGAAGATGCCGAAAAAGTCACCCAGTTCGCCATTGACAACAAAGACACTTTCGTCGGGCTTGATCTGGCCGACAACGAAGTCGGCTTTGACTCAAAGCCTTTTTCTCCTTTCTTTTTAAAAGCCAAAGAGGCAGGCCTTGGCATCACCGTTCATAGCGGAGAGGCCAATGTTCCGAATGCTCCGAGGTATGTGAAAGAGGCCATTGAACACCTGGGCGCAATGAGAATTGGGCACGGAGTGCAGATTCACAGAGATGCTGAGGCGATGGAGTACGTCAAAGGGCTTGGCATACCCCTTGAATTGTGCCCAACGAGCAACTGGCTGACAAATGCCATCGAGAGCAAAGAGGCTCACCCCTTTAAAAAGCTTTTTGATTTTGGATTGAAAACAACAATCAACACAGACGATGGTGGAATCTTCAATGTGAACCTGAATGACGAGTACGAGCTACTTCACAAAACCCACGGGCTTAGCATTGAGCAACTCGAAACCTGCGCCCAGCATGCGGCTGAGACTAGTTTCATTTCAAAAGAGAAACGCCAAAAAGTTTGGCCAAGACAGCTAGATAGCTAAAGTTTCAATAGTTGAGAGAACAAGGGCGAAGCTTGTTTCGCCCCAGCTCCCCTCTAAGGCACCCTCTCCGTGGTGCAAAAATTGGCATACAAGTAAAAAATTTCATAGCCAATGTTCTTAACAAGTGTTCAACCAGAGCAGTTGGTACTCTTGGGCCTAAGAGAGAGGACCAAAATGAAAGCATACCAAACAATCGCAGTTGCCTGCATTGCCACGGCTCTTGTGTTTGCATCTTTACCTGCTGCTGCCAACAAGTGCCCAGTTGAACTTGCAAAGACATCTGTCACAGAGACTGGCCCCTATCATCTGCAACCGATTCACAGCTATGATGACGTATTGAGAGCTCTGATTGCTGAGCCCTATGACTACAACAACCTTCCTATTCATAAAATCGTCAACTTTGACTTCTCAACCTATGAATTTCATGTCGGCAATCGCTCGAGAGACATCTTGCACGAAAGACATGTCATTTTGCCTTTCAACAGACCTAAACCCATTCACGCAATGGGCCTCCCCGTTAGAGGTAGAATGGTCTTCTTTGGCAACAGCTCTCAAAACTACTCTGGTGTTTTTAGAGGCGGAACTTTTTCGACCTTAGGGCGCTTTTCGATTTCGCAAGACAACCCTTTTCGGTTTGAGCAAAGAACTGCAAGACAGATCAGACGCAACCAGCCCGCTAGCCCACAAGTACGATCTGTGACCATGGGTTTGGTGCTGTTTGACCCTGATGTTCCGAACCACGAGGCTTCGCCTTTGGTTAGCTTAGTTCTGCAGAATGATCTCAACGGAAAATTGAACGCAGAGACTGGTATGGCTGATTACTTTCTTGAAGAAAACGTGCTCAACAAACCTGTGTTCTCTCCGGGGCTACTACTGCCACCAACTGGCCGCATCTATCACTGGGGAACTCTTGCTGGCGTTTTCTTTGGAGCTGTTCAGTCAGACTTTGAAGACGTCGAAGGAGCCGACGGGCAAGGTGTGGAATCTGCGACTTTAGGCGTCGACCCGCTTTTGAGACCTCCACATGGTTTGGCGAACTTTGGTGAGACCGATCCGGCCGATGTGAACACTCCGGTATGGCTTGATTTCAGACCCTCTCCTGACAACCCACCCATCGTGAAAAGAGATGATTTTCGACATGAAGTCTATGAGTCTTTGCAGCAAGGTGCTTATGTCTATGAGATTTGGGCTGCCAATACGATCTCGATGCCTTCAGGTGAGAAGAACTGGGAGCATGTTGGCAATTACATAGTTGATGAAGCTTACCTGCCTTCTCTTGGCTCAGATCAGGGGACTATTATTCCTCACGCAGATGTTACCAATCGCAACTACTTCACTGGTAAATCGATCTACGACTCGATTCGTGTGCTGCATGAAACAACGGGTCAGTAGAGCAAAAGCTACTTGAAAAAGAGTATCCCTACCAAAAAAATGACCGACACCTTTCGGTGCCGGTCGTGTGTCATTTAAACGTTTTGTCAAAACCAGCTCTGAAGATAACTCCAGAGCTATACTTAAACTCTTATTAGTTTGTGTCTTCTACAATAGTCATACCTTTTTGAGTGTTTCGCTCGAAACGCCCACCCATAGTGATAGGCTCTGAAGCCTCGCGAGAGTTTTGGTTGTGTTGACCACCAATCAAGATGGAACTTCTTGTGCTCTCAACGTTACGCGTGTGAGTACCACCAAGAATCAAGCCGTATGTTGTCTTATCTTCGTTACGCACATGAACACCACCAATAACAACACCATTTCTGCTGTCTTCTTGGTTTCTGATATGGTGACCACCAATCGCTACACCCATTCTCGCATTGCCTTCGTTACGGCCGTGATCGGCTCCGATTACAACACCACCACTAGCTCTATCTTTGTTGTAACTATGAAAACCACCAACTACGACACCTGAACTTGAGTTGCCATAGTTCTTGTTATGAGAACCACCGACAATTGTGCCATTTCTTGCGTTTCCGTAGTTTTTATTGTGAGAGCCACCAAGAATTGTAGAGTAGGCCGCGTTGTCATAGTTTTGGTTCCAACTACCACCTACAATAACTGGAGTGTATCCGCCTCTAAGCTTGTTCCAGGTTCCTCCCATGATCACTCCCATGCGAGCCTTGGCTTCGTACTCATGCCTTTGACCGACGATCACTCCGCTGTTTCCTCTTACTTTGTTCCATGAGCCAAGAATCAAGTTGTTCGAACCTGAAAAGTCGTTTCTATCACCCATTACAATACTATGTGACCCTGTAGCTTCATTTGAATTCGAGTTGTAGCCAATAACCAAGTTACCTGTCGAATTCGCACGAGTTGTCGAACGTGAACCGTTTCGAATGTGCAAGTTCGCACCATCGATATAGATGTTGTTTTGATCGACTGTAACTTTTTGGAGTTTGGCTTCAAGCTTAGCAATTCGTGCCATAAGCTCAGGGATTTTGGCATCATCAGCCAACGCAGTGACTGGTGTTGCAATTAAACATGACAATAGTAATAGATTTCCCTTGATGGATAACATCTCTTCCCCCTGTTTACCATACTGTCAATAAATCCCAACTGCCTGGATCTTTCTGCAAATGAGACACCAACTCCTCTGCCAATCATTCAGATCTGAGACGATTGCGATGAAAATCAATTTGACGACTGTAAACTTGCACAGAGTTTAAAGTTGCTCAAATGAGCCAATCTCATTTTGAAACACCCGCACTCAAGCCTTTCTACAAACTGAGACAAGCATGTTAAATTATGAGACATAGACCGGGGGAAAATAATGGGACTGATTGATATCCGTGAGCTGCGGTTTTCTTATCCAGACATGGCTCCAACATTAAATAGTGTGACTTTTGAATTGCAACCAGGAGAAATTCTTGGCGTACTCGGCCGAAATGGCACAGGCAAATCGTCACTACTCAAACTTGTTACTGGTGAACTCAAAGCCGACCAAGGCTCAATTGCCGTTCTTGACAGAGATCCTTTTATTCATCGCGAGATCTTACAGAATATTGCTGTCTGCAATTTAGATATTGTTCCGAACACTATGTGCACAGTGAATCAATATATTGACCTTCAATCGGGAATCTACGGTCAACTAAATTATGATGAGAAGCCTAGACTCTTAGAGAAGTTTGATTTGAATGGTGAAGACCAGCTCTCAAGTCTTTCAACCGGCAAGCAGGCAGCGGCCTTGATAATTTCGGTGCTACTGCGAAAATGCAGCCTCTATATATTTGATGAAATTTCGGCTGTTCTCGACATAAAAATGAGAAGAGCATTCTATCAAGAGGTGAAAGGGCTTGCCGCTCTCGACGAAGCTGGTGTGATCTTGGCTACCAACCTCATTGAGGACCTAGAGGGCTTGGCTGATCAAGTTCTTTTTATTGAAAACGAAACGAGCCATATCAAGAGCTCTTCGTTAGGCCTTGAGTCGTTGTTTATAGCCAAGGAGGTAATCTGATGACTGCCTTAGTGAACCTACTCAGATTTCACCGTTTGACTCTCATCACTCTTTATATTGCGACCTTGTCGAACTTACTCATTTCAACTGAGGGGCTCGCCGGCTGGCAGCTTGTTTTGCTTGGCATGAAGTTCGTTGCTGTCATATATTTTTGCTCGAAAATCACCAATTACGTGTCAAACAAAAGGGCCTTGTTTGGCTTGAGCGAGCTGCAGCTTATGCCCGAATCAAGGCAGCGGCTGGTGCTTGGCGTGACTACCTACAACTTAATTGTTGGCCTTCCGCTAAGTATTGAACTGTCAGCCTGGCTCGCCCCTGAAACCTCAAGAAGCTTCACCATTGCAGCCTCATTGTTCGCTTTTGTGTTTTTAAGCCTGGCCACTTTTCTACACGAGATCAACACTCGCAAAGCGAGCAAAAAAGCACTCTCTACAATTCGCCAGCTCGCTATCGGAATCGTTTCGGCACTAACCCTGCCCATTATCGGACTCGCCATTTTCTTTTTTATAGGAATCCTCACCGAAATTGAGATTGAAAACCAAATACTCTCAAACCTGAGCCCATGGCTGGCCGGGCTTTCACTCACTTTTGTAATGGCCATCATTGTCGCGAAAGAATGGTCTTCAAAAAGAACCAAGAGCTGGGCCCATTCCACAACTTATGTTCAACTGGCTGTTGCCGCGACTATTCTTATCTTTGTCGACCTTGCGGCAGTTTCAATCATGAAAAAGTCGTTGATACCCGAGACCTTTCGAGACAATGCTCTTTCAGCCGCTATCGTGCGACAAGAGCATGAGACCATAGCGAAACTGTCTCAAGACATTCAATATGACAAACAGGGCAAGCTCGGTACCACGCCTCTTATTGCTGCAGCGAGATCGGGCGATCTTGAACTCTTTAACAAGCTTATCAACACAGGCTTCAAAGATTTTGGCGCTCCGAAGAACGGTGCAGATGCGTTTTTCTATAGCATGAAATCTGAGAATACTGATATTTCGAAACGACTCATCGCACTTGGTAAGTTCGACCCGGAGGCCACTTTAGAAAAGAGTGGTATGAGTTACCTGCACGTGGCTGCAAAGAAATGTCGCCCTTTTCATACACAGCTTTTGATTGAAAAGTCGGTAGAGATCGACAAGCAAGATCGAAGCGGCAACTCGGCATTGCACTTAGCTGTCAGAGCAAAGTGCTACAATGTCGTTCAACAGCTGTTAACAAAGGGTGCAGATCCGAGTTTGAAGAATAACGACGATGAAACCATATATGAGTTGGGCCAAGAAGACCTACAGCTTCGATTTCTCCTCGAAGCCAACATTGGTGAGTCGAATAAAGACAAATCTTAAAAACTCGATTACGACAGACGGGCTAGTTTTGAGGTGTGGGCAACAATCGGCCCTCACCAATGAATAGTTGATGATCTGCTAAAGCTTCAACATCTTGTGGGTCATGGGTCACCAACAGTGCCGGTATACCCCTTTTCTTCATCAGGCTCGAGAGTACCTGTCTTGCCTTTTGCCTCAAAGGTATATCAAGGCTCGAAAAAGGCTCGTCTAGAAGTAAGAATTCGGGCTCACCAACAAGAGCTCTCGCGATGGCCACTCGCTGCTGCTCCCCACCTGATAGCTCGGCGCCCCGAGTCTGCCAACACGGATCAAGATCTAAGGCGCTCTTGAGCTCAGCAATGTGCTGCTCTGCCTTGTCGGCCTGCAAACCACGTACAGTTGCAGCGAACCGAATATTCTGCTCTGCTGTCATATGCGGGAAGATCTCAAAACTTTGAAAGACCACTCCAAGCTTACGCTGCCGAACAGGAAGTGCTGCCAAATCTCTACCTTTGAAATGCCAACTCAACCCGGGGCAAGGTTCTACTCCTGACAGCAACCTGAAAACACTGCTTTTGCCCGAACCAGAAGGGCCAATCAAGCACGTGACACCTGAGTCAGAGAGAGTCATCTCGGCAATCTCAAGACGAAAATCGCCGTAACTCTTGATCAACCCTGTGACCCTAGACATATCGTCTCCTGTTACCGCCAAAGTACAGTTTCAATATCGTCCACACCAGTGCGAAACCAAGACCACCCAACATCAAAATAGACATCGAGGTCAATTGAGCAAGCCCCAGCCGATAGCTCGTGCTCAAAGTCTCAACGAGCATTGGCAATGTTGCAGTTGAGAAAGACAACAAAGAGGTCATCACAAAATCGCCGGCAGCCCACAAAGCGATCAGACCAAGACTAGACAAAAGAATCTCTTGAGACTGTGGCATTACAATTTTATTAAAGACCTGCCAATCTGTTGCTCCCAAAGAGCGTGCTACATTCATCTGCCTCTTTAAGCTTTGTAGATGCTCACCAATCTGCCAGCGGTACACAACAGGCAAAAAGAAAAGTGCAATCGCAAGACCTATTTTTAACTCGCTTATAGGTGAAAAATTAAAGCCCAATAACCAAAACGAAAAGCCAACCAAAACAGGGCTAAATGCCACTGATGAGTTCAAAAAATGGTGTAATCTTTCTTGAGGTGCGATGTACAGGACCCAGCCCACCAACACACTTGAAAACAGTAGACTCGATAACATAACGAGCAAAGATTTTCTGAATGCGCGAAACCATTCCATGAAAAACAAGCCCTCAGACTCTGCAAGCAGCGCTGAGATATGGGTCACCTCGTAAAGAGGCAAAAGCAAAATACCCAGAGTAATAAGAATCGGAACCGAACAAACCCAGCCACTGTTAATTGACCAAGCTTGAGCACCCAACCGAGAAGGTGCAAGGTACCGTTTGGGGTAAAGAACGACAATAAGACTCAAAACCACTAACATCTGCAGAACCGAAGCACCCAAAGCCAGGTCTAATCGCCCCGTGTTTTTCAAAGCCTTAAAGATCAACACCTCCAAGCTCCACAGCGAAGACGGGGCTAGCATTAAAGGCACAACAAAACTCAACAAACAAAAGCCGAACACCAACACAAAAAGACTAAAAAGAGTTGGCTTCAGCAAAGGCAGTAAGACTCTGAAAACAGTCTGAACTCGAGAGGCCCCCAATACCTCAGCAGCTTGCAGAAAACCGGTTAATCGATCGCGCACAACAGATTCAATAGACAAAGAAACAAGGCCTGCATTCATAAACCCATGAACCAACACAATCGCAGGCAAATCGGTTATCTCTAAAGAACTGAGGTCAGTGAGTCTGATAAAGCTCACAACCACTGATATGGGTGGTAAAATGGCTGGCAAGAGATACAGAACTCGAATCACAGAGGTCTTTTTTGAACTCTTTGGCAGCGACAAGAGACCAAAACAAAAAGTAAAACCAAGAAGAATCGCAAGTGCAGCACTCAAAGACGACTGCAGGAAGGTATTCAATAGCACTTCACCCCACTCGGCAGAATGTTGCAGCGAGGCACCTAGATCGTACTCACCCTGGCCCAAAATAATCAAAAAGGGCGATAGAATCAAAAAGGGTAAAAGCAGGTTTGATAACGGTCTAGTCATTCCAAAACATCTAAAAAGCGACTCTGTGTCTGTTCTTGTCTCTTTTGAAAGTCTTCTATTTTGTCGTAAGAGATTAGTTTTACACTTGGCAACTCAGCAAACAGGCCCGAAGGCTCCATACTCTTGATTGCTGGAAGCATAAAATTCTTCTGCATAATCAGGGCTTGGTTGCCAGGCTCTAGCATAAACTCTAAAAACTTCACTGCAGATTCACAGTCGTCACACCTTCCGAGTACTCCTGCAGCATCGACCTGAAACGGGTGCCCCTGGTCGAACTTTAGAAACTTGTAGCTACGATCATTCTCTTTGTCCCAGTGAAACACGACGCTCGTCATGTAGCTAAAGACCCAATCAACGGACTCTCTTTTGAAAAGCCCGTAGGCCTGACTCCAAGAGTTAGCCAATTTTGGTCCGGTCTGACCGAAAAATTATTATAATACTTTCTGTTGATCAAACCAGAACAGCCACTGTTGGCCGAGTACACTAGATCTCGGATCTTGAATCGCCCATGACTGCCCCTTGAGAGAAGATAAAAAATCAGTTACTGAATCAAAATCTGAAGACAAACCGGCAGATTTCTCAGAGCGATAGATCATGGTCAAAGGGGACCAATCGATAGGCAGAAAATAATCGTTTTCGAACACGAGCAGATCGTCTTTGACCCGCGAGAATAGGCTCTTTGGCAACGACTTCCACTTGAGTTGCAGTGCTCGCTTAGCCAGAAGTTGATCTACCCCTACCAAAACATCAGCCCGCAAGTTGGGATCACCCTTCAATCTTTGAACAATCAATGAGGGATCGCCAGCATTGATCAGCTCAACTTCAACACCAGTTCGCTCTTTAAACCTTTTTGCCAACTCAGGCCCCGGGCCGTAAGTGCTTATAAAAGCAGGATAGGACACCAATCGAATCTTGGCTTGTTTGAATTGAGACCGATCGATCTTCATCGACTGAGTCGTGTAATACCCGAAAACAACTGCCCCAACCCCTATGGTCAGGGCTGAGAAAACAATCACCAATTTGCTATTCAAAATCTACCACCAGATGCCGCGTTGTCGTTTAAAGAAATAGTAATCGAAACCCAAGCAACGGCCGGCCCCGATCCAGGCGAGAACAAGAAAAACATACCAGAAAACTTGGTAAGTCTGGCTCTCAGCTGGAGCCATCATGTAGACGTAGTTCCAGCTCAAGAGCAAGCCCAAAAGGCAAAGAGGGCGCACCAGAAAACCAATTAACAAGCTCAAACCGACGAGAAACTCGCAGTAAGTGAACAGGTAAGCGAAAATCTGCCAATTTGGCACGACAAGGGTCTCCACAACGCTTTGGTACCAGCTAGGAGAATCAGACAAAGGAAGATATTCGTTTATCGTCGCTGCAAGCCTTGGCCGAAACAAAAAGTCGCCATCGTACTTCGTGTAGGCAGAGCCTAAAAAAAACAGTGCGGTGTACAACCTCAAAACCACCAATGGGAACATGTGGCCTACGTATTTGAAGCTCTCAAAAAAAGTCACAATCATCGTGTATTTTTCCTCTGCGCAGAGTCTACACCTATTCAGCAGCAAAGAACAGTCGAACTGCCCAACCCTTTGCTAAATCTTTTTCAAGCTCTCAAGCCAGTGTGGTGAGCTCAATACGCCAGAGGCCTAACGGCTAAAACTTGCAAAATCTGCTCTATTCGCCCACTGAGTCGAGGGCTACCCCTAGCCAATGGTCTGACTTGATCCTGTTTTCAGGCCTTTCAGCCGTCTTGTTTTCAAGAACTCGACTGGGAATGTCTCGGTCTCAACTCTAAAATATAGAGTGAGGGAGGTTCTTATGAATGAGACCACAATGCCCACCAAGGATGAAATGAGCTCAACACTAGAGTTCTTTGATAGAAACCTGAGAGACGGCTTCGACTGGAGTATTCAGCAAGAGTACCCGCTGGCCATGAATGAGGCCAACCTCAATAACTTTCGCATTATAAAGCAAGGTGACCAGATCGTTTCGGGTGCGGTCATGAAAATGCACATAATCAAGTGTGTCATGGGTTTATTCAAAGCTGCCGCAATCGGTAGCGTTGTCACATCACCAGAGCATCGCAATCAGGGTTTCAGTCAAAAGGTTCTGAACGATTGTATCGAGGCCAGCGAACAACAGGTTTGTGACTTTGCGATTCTCTGGTCTGACCTTTACGATTTCTACAGGAAGCTCGGCTTTGAATTGGCTGGAACCGAAGTTTCAATGGTCATCAATAGTGAGATGAATTCTCAAGACTCATCGATACGCATAATGAAATCAA
Source organism: Bdellovibrionales bacterium (assembly GCA_013216195.1). Taxonomy (GTDB): domain Bacteria; phylum Bdellovibrionota; class Bdellovibrionia; order Bdellovibrionales; family UBA1609; genus JABSOQ01. Next base: position 5,367 of record JABSOQ010000006.1, on the reverse strand, counting down.
ACAAGGTCTCTGCCGAAGCTCTACTGAAGGTCTACAACTATCACACCACTGGCACAATCAGAACCGTGCGGGATATCAACGCCTATTTGCAGATTCCCAACTCAAATGTCTACACCGCATGGGACAAAAACAATCAGCTGCTTGCCTATGCTGTCGAGGGAAAAGGTGCCGACTTAACGAACTACATTCATGAGTGGGGGGGAATGGTAACCCATCTTACCACCCTGTTCTCACACATTAGAAAAGAGAAACAGGCGCCAATCACAATCATTGCACCTTCAAATGCACAAAACCTCATTCGCACAATGAAACAATTTGATGTCACTGTGAACTACGGTTTCTTAGGCATGATTAAGATTTTGAACTACGACAATTTTTTTGCAAAAGCCTGTCGCTACGCTCGTAACCTAGGAGTCGAGGGCTTTGTACTTCATAAAGAAGAAAAACAGTTCTTGATTGGCTACAAAGACAAGATCTACCAAACAGAGCACGAGACAGACATTACGAGAATCATTTTTGGCCCACAGTCAGAAGACGCTCTAAAGGGCTTTGATCCCGAAACTCGAAAGGTGTTGGATCAGTTGTTTCCTGTGCCCTTCTGGTTCTGGGGCTGGGACTCCGTATAATGCTGAAATCTAATGATGAAATGAAGAATGATCTGAATGCCCTGATGTGGATCCACACATTCTTAAGCTTTGCTGTTGTGGCTGTACTGCTCTTTTTCTTTGGCTGTAAAGAGATTCAAGAGGAAAAGGCTAGTTTAGGTAGCGAAGTTCAAGCTCAATCGATCATTGAGGCTTTGGTGATCGCGCAAGGCAACGCCAACCCTTGGGAGATCAAAAAAGGGGAAGCTGTTCTGTACAACTACACGCAAGAGGTCGAAGGCTCCCCCCCTACACTCTTTCAGCAGGTCTCTCAGCAAGTGCTAGCACTTGAAGATATTCGAGATGAAGAAGATGACTCTTACCTCTTCTTGAAGGTCTATTACGTGGGCACTGAATTTGACCCTGAGACGGGTGAAGAGACTGATATATCGTTTACACGTCAGTACGATCCTAAAGTCTATGACCTTGAACCCGAAAGTGATTTTGAAGTGTTTCAAGATCACAACTCAAGACTGATGTCTATGGTCGATGACCAAGCTGGCTTCAAAACAGCATCGAAGCCCATTATACGAGAGACCTATCATGACTTAACAGTTAAACAAATGCGTATGGCCCCGCCAGCCACAGTTAGCTCGCGTAGCGATTGTGGCGGAGTGCCAAATTGTGAACTCCGGGTAACTCGAGTGAACTATGACAAGGCTGAGTGGACTTCTGAAACAGACTTTCAAAAAGTGAGTTATGAATACGACATTTCGATAGACCCACCCTACTCTGGCCTAATCGTGAGAGAGTGTGTCGCCACACAAATAAAGGTCGAGAAGAGAAAGTACTTCGTACGCAATTGCATGAACATGCAAGATTTCATCTATGGAAACTAAAAATGCCACCTAGCAGGCACTAGGTGGCAACCGGAGAGTGTAGTAGAGCCCTTTCTAGTATAAAGACGCAGTCGTCGCCGTCTTAAGTTTCAAATTTTTCAGTTTCAGTAACAATAGCGATCGATTTTCAGACCACTCGAGAAGGTAAGTGCCAACCATGTTTCCAGTTTATTATGAGAAAAAGAGACCAGCCCCCAAACAGCTGTATACAGACCCTCTTCTTTCATAACCCACTAGCGAGAATTGCAACCCGTGTTCCAGGCTGAAGTGCGCTCTATGCGAATACAGGGCAGGAGACTGATCAACTGTTTTTCAAAACCACCATACAAAAGAAGAAAAATTTTATAATTACAAATACATAGACTAAACTGTCTACTCTCTTTAGGCTGTCTCGAAATTGACAGGGCCTCCAAAACCTGGTTCGATCGGCCTTTCGTGAACTGGCGAATCGTGCCCTACGAATTGGAGTTGAGACGATGAAGAAGATCGCTGTTGTTTTGTCTGGTTGTGGTTTTCAAGATGGCGCTGAAATAACCGAATCTGTTTCGGCTTTGATTGCACTTTCAGAAGCTGGAGCTGACACTCAGTGCTTTGCACCCGACCTCAACTTCAAGAGCACAAATCACCGAAGTGGCCAGCCCGGTGATGAACGCAATGTCATCGAAGAAGCTGCCCGCATCTCTCGTGGTCACATCCAACCTCTATCTGAACTGAAAGAGCAAGATTTTGATGGTGTCGTGTTTCCTGGCGGCTTCGGTGCAGCTCTTCACTTGTCTAACTGGGCAGAGAAAGGTGCAGACTGCAGCGTAGATGAAAATGTACAAGCACTGGTCGAGAGCTTTCACAAAGCCTCTAAACCAATAGCGGCCCTGTGTATCGCCCCAGCTATGATCAGTAGAGTTCTTGGTGATCATAATCCCAGCTTAACTATTGGCAACGACCCAGCAACAGCTGCAGAAATTGAAAAGACCGGCGCCCAACATGAAAACTGCGCTGTAGATGATTATATCACCGATCGCATGAACAAACTGATCACCTCACCTGCGTACATGTACGGCGATGCAAAACCTCATCTCGTTTACAAAGGTATTCGTGGTGCCATACGCGAATTCTATGAGATGGCGTAGTCTGGCTGAGGTTGAGCTCCAAAAGATTTGGTCATTGATTTTGGTGTTTTAGTCACCAAGCAACTGTCTGTAGACTTCTTCGTTCTTAACGAATTTTACACCGACGCCATAACCACCCGAGTAGTGACCTTTTCGAGTTGTCCAAACCACTCTCGCATTCATAAGATGTTCTGTATCCACATCTTTGAGATTCACCGACATCTTAATCAGATCACCAATACTCGCATTGTATTTACTTGGGCTCTCAAAGTAGGCTCCGCCCACTGAGAGATTGAACATGCTAGACTCAACGACCTCTCCAGAAGAATAGCTTTCGACGGCTAAACGCTGATTCGTGCGAAATCGTTTGAACTGTTGCTGTGGCAATTGCTTGGCCTTGATCAACTTCACGACAAGACCCTTCAGGTCTTTTAACTCAATTGGTTTTTCAGCAAAATGAACCCGGTCCACTTTCATCGAGGCCGGCATGATTATTGGATCAATTTGAGACGAAACAACTAACAAACCCTGTTGATAACCCTCACTTCGAATCTCTTTCAAAAACTGACTCGAGTCTAAATCATAGGTATCAGTGCAATTGATGACTAGGTTAAGGGGTCGAGACTGAATGATGTGCAAGGTCTCGCTAGGAGACATTGAGAGCCCGATTTCATAGGGCAACTTCGCTTCAAGATAGTTCTTGATGTCTCTGACTTCACTTAAGTTTGTACCCTGCACCAGCACTTTTTGCACTGCTTGTCTCCTCGTTATGCGTCTTCGAAGTTGGTTGGCTAGAGGCCCACAGGCTAAATGCGAGCCGACCTCTATCTTCTAGAGAACTTATCGGGACCTAGACAAAAGGATTTAGCTTGAGAAACAATAATTTTTAAATTCCTCTAAATGATGTCAACGGCTTAGTCGGTTTCGACAACATAATAAAACAAAAGGACCCCGGCTGAGGTCCTGTAAATCAATTCTACAAAAAATCTAAAAATCAAATTATCGATCTGAAACGGGCATCCACTTCTGGTTCTCTTTACCGCTCCACTCTCCTCGAGGTCTGTAGATTCTATTGTTCGCAAACTGCTCAAAAATATGAGCTAGCCAACCACTGACTCGAGACATCGCAAAAATCGGAGTGTAAATGTCTGTCGGGATTCCCATACTGTTGTAAACAGTTGCCGAATAAAAATCGACATTTGGCAAAAGGCCTTTTTCAGATTGGACGGTGTCATCTATGACTTTTGACATTTCATACCACTGAGGCGAACCCGCTTTTTCATTCAACTCTTTACTCATACCGCGCAAGATCTTGGCTCTAGGATCTCCGTTTTTGTAAACACGATGGCCAAAGCCCATGATTTTCTCTTTATTTGCCAGTGCAGTTTTGATCCATTCACCAGCAGCCTCCACTGAGCCTATGCTTTTCAACATGATCATCACCTGCTCATTCGCACCGCCATGAAGAGGGCCCTTTAGAGCGCCAATGGCACTCACTACTGAAGAGTAGATGTCACTCAATGAAGAAGAGGTGACTCGAGCAGAAAAAGCAGAACAATTGAGCTCGTGATCGGCGTGTAGAATCAAACAGGTATCGAAAACTTTAACGAACTCGTCTTGAGGCTCTTCACCACTAATCATATACAAAAAGTTCCAAGCCATAGACTTGTCTGCCTTTGGGGCGACGAAATCTTTGCCCTGTCTAAGCCTTTCAAATAGAGCGACGAGTGAACCCATTTGTGCAGTCAGCTTCATTGCCACTTCTTTACGGTCAGCATCGTCAGTGCTTTGAGCCTTGTCGTCGTAGAGAGCGAGTAGACTAGTGGCAGTTCTTAGCCATGCCATGGGATGCACATCTTTTGTAGGCAAACTCTTAAGCACGTTAATAAGCTCTAAGTTCAATGCCATGCCTTCAGACAACTTTGTCTCGTAGGTTTTCAGCTCATCTGAGTTTGGCAGGCGATCATTCCAAAGCAAGAACACGATCTCTTCAAAGCTCGAGTTCGCAGCCAGATCTTCAATTGTGAAACCTCTGTAGCAGAGAGTTGCGTCTACGATTGAAGACACTCCTGTCGTGCAAGCCACAACACCCTCTAATCCCCTATCGATTGCACCAGCATAGGTTTCTGCCATTTTCCGATCCTTTCGCTTTTGATGAACTGCATCTCTGACTTAACTTTAGAAGTCATAGCACTCTCTAGTGCTGTCTGTACAGCGCGGAGTTTTCAGCCAAATCAAAATCGAACAAATGCCGAATAGAGTTAGAAACCAAGGCTTAAGCGAGCCTAATCACTTTGTCTTTCACCTCGAGAACAATCACAGTTTGATCGCGAGTGGGCTCTGCTCCTGAGACGAATTGATTCACTTGGTGAAATATGTGATTGCGAACTTCGTGTACGCCAGAATCACCACGTGCCATGATTGCCTCGACAAGTCTCTCTTTGCCAAAGCACTCACCCTGCAAACTTTCCGCGCCAGTGATACCTTGTGTCACTGCCACAACCATATCACTGGGGTTCAACTTCACTTTGTGAGTCTGAATTTCATCTGAAAAGTTCTTGTGAATAGGGCCACTTTTCGAAACCAAGGGCCTGATCTCGGAGCTCTTACCATCTTGTAAAAACACAGAGACCTCACCTAATACGCTGTAACTCAAAGTGTAACTGCGCCGATCGATAAAGCCGTAAAATATATCGGCCTGATCAGAATCACTGGCGGAGGCCTTCATCTCGCCCCCGATAGCTTTTAAAATTTCATGAGGCTTGGCCCCTTGCTTAG
>JABSOQ010000059.1 GCA_013216195.1 Bdellovibrionales bacterium | reverse complement strand
CCCATCAGGCCCATACCTGTTGCCACAATGGTTCCCATGACAATTAGGTAGAAGACCAAGACCATTTTGGCTGTGAGAAGGGTCGCTAAATATTTACCGCCAGGCCATGTCTCGACCAGCTTACATATGTCGTCAGTGATGTCTTTGTAGGACTTATTGCCCAGGACTAATGGTTCACGCTTGATCATTTAGTGCTTCCCTTCCCCTTGTCCTTTTTCTTCATGATGGTCACCTGATTTTTTATGAGAATCTCCGTGACCAGCTTTGGCGTGCCCACCGCCATGCCCACCGCCGTGGCCATGATGACTTGCACCTTTCAAGTAGTCGCGGTTTCGAACCTTAGTTGTGTACTTTACAGATGGGTAGGTTCCCCACTCTTCAAGTAAACCATAAGTGTTCGAGTTCTTGTCGTTAAACAATTGAGAAACTTGGCTATTTGGATCATTCAAATCACCAAAAACAATTGCACCTGCTGGGCAAGACAACTGACATGCCGTTTTCACGTCACCATCCTTAAGCTCACGCTTTTCAACATTCGCTTGCAGTTTCGCTGTCTTAATTTTGTGAGTACAGAATGTGCACTTCTCCATAACCCCTCGTGATCTAACGGTCACTTCTGGGTTCAAAGCGTAATTCTGAGGCTTCTTCACGTTTTTAGTGTAGTTGAACCAGTTGAATCGTCTCACTTTGTATGGGCAGTTGTTTGCGCAGTAACGAGTTCCGACACATCTGTTGTAGATCATGTCGTTGGTACCCTCTTGATCGCTGTGCACTGTCGCCTGAACTGGACATACCGCTTCGCAAGGGGCGTTCTCACAGTGCTGACAGACTAGTGGCTGATTGACTACATCTGGGTTGTCAGGCTCACCAACATAATATCGGTCAACTCTGATCCAATGCATCTCTCTGCCCTGAAGCACATACTTCTTACCTACCACCGGAATGTTGTTCTCAGATTGACAAGCAATGATACACGAGCCACAGCCAGTGCAAGAGGTTTGATCGATGACCATACCCCACTTGTTCTCTTTGTACTCATGCCCTGGGTACAACGAGAAGATCTTATGCTTATGAATATTTGATTGAGGGTCTTTCATGTACTGAGCAACTGTTTGCTCAACAACAATTTGACGACCTTCCATCGAGTGGTGCCCTTGAACGTTCGCAAGCGGTGTTGAAGCGCCTTTGTAAACCTTTGGTGCACACTTGATACCGGCTGTAACCATATAGCCTTGACCAACTTGGGCAAGCTTGTAGGCATTAACACCAACTTTATCTGCGATGTCGCCAGCACCTTTACGCCCGTAACCAACCGCGAGACCGATCACGCCATCAGCCTGACCTGGCTGAATGTGCACAGGTACATAGAGCTTCTCTTCGCCCACAACTAGATCCATCATCGAGCCTTCTTTGGCACCAGCTTTCTCTGCATCGCTTGGCGACATACAGGCATAGTTGTCCCAGCAAATTTTTGTCACAGGATCAGGAAACTCTTGAAGCCATGAAACGTTTGCTAGTGAACCATCTTTAAGACCAACTGTTTCGTAGAGGCTCAGTTCAAACTCTTCTTTTTTAGCGTAGGTCGGCTTAACACCACTTAATGAAGCTAGCCTGATTGGACGAGACGATGACCTTTTAGATGGCTCTCTCGGAACAAAAACCCCGTCTTGAAGAACCTTTGTCCAAAAGTCTTCGAAACCAAGTGAGGCGATTCCGCGGCCTCGGTTTTTGCCGTAAATTTCTTCTTTCCAGTAGAGTTTGACGTAATCGTGCCATGTCTCAGACTGACGAACTCTTCTTGCTACATCTTCAAACGCTTTGAACCAGGCAATTAGACCCTGTTCGAACGATCGCGTGTCGTACAGCTGCTGAATAGTTGGCTGCTGAACACTGTAAACTCCATCTTCGGCTTCAAGATCACCCCACTTCTCGAGAGGGTGGTCGTCTGGCACAATGTAGTTGGCTAACTTGCCAGTTTCATCGTTTCGATCACCTGTGTAGTAGACAGTCTTGACCAACTTTTTGTTGTTCGGGTCATTCTTTTCTTCTGCTGTAGGATCAGTCAAAGCATCACGAAAACCCACACTCTCATTTAGCGAGTAAGCAGGGTTAACACCATGAATGACCAAGGTGTCGACTTCATTATTCTTAAGGGCTTTCACCAAAGCTTGGATGTCACCAAACGAACCCTTTTTCGAAGAGTATGCAGATCTGTCGTAATCTACAGTCTTACCGTCGTTATCAAGAATCGCGTTCAACCAGTTGACTGCACACTGAAGCTCAACCGCTTGCTCCGTCTGCCCAGTCAAACCACCAGCAACCACGAGTGATTGCCCTCTGCTCTCCCAAAGTTCTTCGGCGATCTTCTGGAATCTTTTCGTATCGATACCGGCTGCGCTAACCACTTCGAGGCCAAAGCCTTCTAGTAGTTTTTTCGCTTCAGAGTTCTTGGCGTAAGAGCTTCGGCCCATGTGAACAACGATTTCGTAGATCAGTGCCATCACGATATTGACTTGCTCTGATGGTCGAATACGGAATCTCTCGTCTGCATTCGTACCCGTAAGCGACATTAACGATTCGAATGAAACTAGCTTGTTCATTTCATTGCCTGGCTTGCGGCCAGCAGCAAAATCTCTTTGATTTGAAATCGATGCGCCGTAAGTACCGAGAATGTCAGAATCGATTGTTACAATGTACTTCGCTTTATCAACATGTAGCTTTGGCACAGCCGCGGCCTTGCCATAGCTTCTCTTCTGAGCTTCTAGAATCACACCAGACTCTTCAGAATCGTAAATGTAGTGCTTAACACCAAACTCTTTTACAAAAGTCTTAACTAGATCGCGTGTTGAAGGCGACATGATACTAGAGGTCAGCAAGGCACCCTTACCGTTGCTCAACTTGTCAGTCATGTCTTCATCGATTTTAGCAAGATCACCAGTAATCATCTCGCTGTTGGTTTTCAGCTTGTTAGGTAGGTTTTCTTTAGGCTCAGTGAGTCTCTCAGGGTCGTACAGTGACATGATGTGAGAGTGCGCTCGAGCCGACATTGCCCCACTATTTGAAGGGTGCAGACTGTTACCGTCAATCTTAATCGGTCGACCTTCTCTCGTAGTGACAACGATTCCGATCCCCTGTGTTCCATCTACAAACGAAGAAGCGTAGTAGTTGGCCAAACCAGGTACAACTTCAGGCGGTCTCTTAGCATAAGGTACGATCTTTTGTGCCGGCCTACGAATACAACCGAATGATGTCAAAGCCATACTAGCACCCATGAGTTTCAAGAACTCACGGCGGGCCCAACCCTCTTCGTTGCTGTCAGCCAGAGGGCTCGACATAAATTCATTTTCAGCCAATTTTTTAAACTCGGGATCATTTCTCCACTGATCAAGGCTCAACCAGTATTTGTCGGATCCAGTTTTCGTTGGTTCTTCGTGTGAATGAGTATCTTTCTTCATCCCAACTTCCTCTTAATAGTGACAAGTCCCGCAATTAACGGGAGCGTTGTTTTCGGGCTGTCTATGGCAATTCACACACCATCCCATTGAAAGACTAGAGTGCTGATACACAACAGGCATCTTTTCGACTTGTCCGTGACAGTCTGTACATTGCTTACCAGCTTGTATGTGTGCCGAGTGATTGAACTTCACGTGGTCAGGCAGAAGGTGAACCTTCTCCCATGCAATCGAAGTGTCATTTTGGTAGGCCTCTGTGATCTTTTGGATCCAAGGGCTGCCAACTTTCACTACAGAGTGACAGTTCATGCACACATTCAAACTTGGAACAGACGAGTGTCGAGATACGGCCACGTTTGAGTGACAGTACTGACAATTGATCTTGTACTTTCCTGAATGTAATTCGTGAGAGAATGGAATCGGTTGATCGGGCATGTAACCCTTGTTGTATCCGATTTCCAGCTTATTGGTCGTCAGTGCGTAGACAAACGCCGACAGGCCACCGAGTAGTCCCAGAACGACTAGGGCCCCTACGAGTTTTTTCGCCATAATCCTAATACCTTATCAGGTGGTTGTTATTGTTATCTCAGTTGATTTTCAGCAACCACGTTTTAGAAAAGTCTAGGTCTGTTGGCAATAAGGATTTGTCATACATTTTATAACGTGGAGTAAGTCACAGGAACATGGCCTGTTAAATACTCACGTCTCACCCGAACTCAATAATTTTCAATGTGAAGAAGTTTTTAGAAATCGGTTTGGCAAGGGCTCACTGCTGACCCAGATCCCTTGCCAGTAAAGGCTTACGAACGGTTTATACAATTTACTTAGAATCAGAACCACCGTCTGAGCTGAAGATCGAAGCGAGAAGATAAAACACTCCCCCACCTTTTGCAGCTCCAGATTCTGCCAAACGGCTTTGACGCACTGTTGCTGCGTAGGTCACAAAAAGCAAGGTTGCAGCTACAAACGCCGACACATATTCGACACCACCAGCGCCAAAACCATAGGAGTGAAGACCAGCCCCCAGCACAAAGTTCACCCCGTACCAGGCCATGATCACTAGAGAAAACGAGATTACAGCTCCGGCAGCCATTCCGAAAGGCCGAATCCAACCCACCAAGCGCCCGTGCAGAATAGCGACATAACCCAACAGTGCAATCAGAGCCCAAGTCTCTTTTGGGTCCCAGCCCCAAAATCGCCCCCAGCTATAGTCAGCCCATACACCACCGAGAATAATCCCAGCAGCCAAGAGCACCACTCCAATCTGAATGCTCCTATATATAGAGCGAACACCGTCATTGATTTGCTTTGCATATTTCTTTTCATCCTTAAGGAAATACAACATGAGCAATAACCCGAGAGCAAAGGCCAAAAAGAAGGCTGCGTAACTGATTGTGATAATCAAAACATGAGTCGTCAGCCAAAAAGTCGATCTCAAGACGGGCTCAAGCGGCTGAAGAGTATCATCGAGCACGCTTGGCGCAACATCTGTCAAAATTAAACAAAGCACCGCAACTGCTGAAGCCGCTGGCAACAGCACCTTCCACTTTTGAGTTCTCTCAAGAATCATGGCAAACATAACCGTACCCCAGGGAACCCAAACCACAGTCTCATACATATTAGATACTGGTGGTCTACCTGTTAGGTAAGAGCGAATTGCCATACCCGCAGTGTGCAGCGCAAACCCTAAAATCAAAAAGCCCCAACTGGCTTTGTACTGAAGCCCCCTTTTGCTTACCAAGTGAGCCACCATAAACAGAGCACTGATTAGGTAGGCGATCCAGGCCCACATGAAAGGGTGAACTTTGTTGTACCACACCTCAGTTGCAACCTTTGGAAAGCTTCCATAGGCTTTAGGCGTTCGAGCTCTCAACAGGGCTTGAAAGTCGGCAACGGCTTTCGTAACAGCCGCGCCTCCCTCTTTTTCACCAGTCTTTCCCTCTTCAGAAATCGCAGCAGAAATGGCCTTAGTGATACCAGAGAAAGACTCAGCAACGTCTCCCTCAAGCTCAGCCACACTCAACCAAGTGTCATTGTTGGGGTCTTCTCGTGGCACTATTCGAAGACCCATACCAGTACGAATCATATGAAAAACGGTGAGCTGGTTTTGCAATCGCTGTATCGCCTGGTAATACGGATTTAATTTCTCCTCTGCATCGCGAACTGTTTTCAGCTCTTGAAACAAAAGACTCAAACGATCATTAGACATCACCTCTAGCGGGGTAAAAAGCGTCTTCTTGTCGTCATTGATTCTCAAGGCTTCGCGCAAACCATTGTGCCGGATCTCCAACACCTCTTGAGTCTCCCAGTATTCGGGAATCAACATCCAGGTCGTCACAACGTCAACTGCACTTCTCTTTGCACCACCTTTTACCCTGAACTTCTTTTTACCGTAGACCAGGTGTAGGCTTTCTCTTGCGAAGGTGTCATAGGGTTTTATACGACCAGAATCTTGAACTGGCAGGGTCTTCAAGGCATCCATCACCGAACTTGCCTGCCCTATTGTAGGCAGCGCCATGATCACAGAAATAAAACCAAAAAGAATAAATTGTCTCATTCTCATGAGGCCTTCACTTTCTGAGGGGTCGGTTTGGCTTTTGGCCGCCCTCTCAAGGTCTTTTTAAAGTAAAACAAAAGAATTGTTCCCAATACCATCAGGGCTGAGCCCAAATACTTTAGACCTCGCCCAGGGTCATAGTTCACCGAAAGAATCGAACGGCTCGGCCGACCCATATCATCGCTCTCAAAACTTGCTTGATAGAAAGTGTAGCCAGCATGCTTGAGTGGCTCGTTCATTGAAATGTTAACCGTACCTAACTCGGGCACATAAACATCGCTCTCATAGGTGGCTGCGCGCTGAGTTCCTTGGTATTTACCGACACGAAAATCTGTCAACTTCATAGCAAAGTTCAAATCAATTCTTCGATTACCAAAAGTCACGATATACATTTTGTCAGAGTCGTAGAGCCGCAATACCGAGTTCAAAGCCACCCAATGATCTTCGCCTCTAAATTTGAGTAGAGCTGCGGGGTGAGTCAGCTTGTTTGGGTACTCTGACTCCGTGTAAGAGATCTTGCGGTCGGCCTTAGGCAAATACCGAAGCAGTCGAAAGGTCAAACCCATCCACCCGGTCTGCAAACTGCTACCCGCCTCTACATAGCCTTTGGCTGTTCTACCACCTTTGCTCTTTGTGTAAATCTCGTAATTCAAGCCTCGCTTTTCAGGATGAGGTGTGAGTACAATCTCATTACCCGAGTTGTATTTGTAAGTGCCGTCCGAAAGCACAACCCGCGCGGGCCCTAAATTTACAGACTCCTGTTGCTTTTTACTCGGCTTGATCAACCACTCGCTGAGATTCACGTTTGCATTTTGCAATTGAAAGCGTATTCCTGGGCCGGCACGAGCCACGTCGACTTCCACCACCTCTTCTTTTCTCAAGCCGTAGTGGTGGTACTTTACAACATCTAGACTATCGGCTCCAACGTTGACACTGTAGGGTGATTCCTCAGATGGCCTGTCTAAGAAAAAGTCGACCCGCTTTCGCGAAATCTCAGCAACTCGGTCACCGGTAAATGAGGAATAAACAGAAAACTCCTGTTCAGGAACTGTCACGTAACGGTTGCTGCCGCCAATATCAAAGGCCATTGAACCATCGACACCATACTTCGCAGTGAACACAGAGCCGACTAACATGATTATGATACCGATATGGGCAAGAACAAAACCCGAGTGGTGCCTCTTCCAAGGCCAGCGATCTACCATCACAGCAATCAAATTCACACACAGCAGGCCCAACACTGCTAACATCCAAGGCGAATGATAAACCAATTTCTGGGCCACTTCTGCGTCGTAGCGGGCCTCGACGACAGTACCCACGGCAGATACAACGGCAAGGCCAAGAATCACGATCACAGCTAATTTAATTGAAGCGAGAAAATCAAAGATCTTTGTTAGTAACATGCTGAATGTCCTATCGAGTCTTCTATTGTAACACAATAGAAATTGAGAAAACACGTTTCCCGACTGACAGGTGACAACTCTGGCGCATTCTCAACCGCGGTCGTTTGTGACGCACATTTTACGGAAACCACCTAACCCAACCTGGAACCACACGGTCGCTCAAAGCCGCTTCAGCCCCTCTAAAATTTGAGATAAAGCGTTTACAAGTTTTACAGCGACCTCACCCGCCTTGGCTTCATCTTTAGCCTTGGTTCGTTCATTCATGTATAGAGCCCGATTTAACTCAACTTGAATACAGTTTTGACCAATATCGGGCTTACCGTATGTTTGAGTGACCCTGCCTCCTAAATATGGCCAGTTGATCTTCACTTCAAAACCCGCCTGCTTGTAAGCCTCGATAACCAAGTCACGGAAATCAGAATCGCACGAGACGCCTTCTTGATCACTGATGACAACTTCGGCTCTCGTCTCCCCCGGATCACGGTGCTTTTCTGTACCTAGCGAGGGCATGCTGTGTGCATCAATTTGAAACACTCGATTCTCAGACGACACCGAGAATTCGGCATACTTGTCTCTCACTTTTTGATGAAAGGGAGCCCAGTATTTACGAGTCAGCTCATCATGCAGCTGCATTGAAATCGGGCTCGTTATCAGACTGTCACCTTGAGTGGTTACGGACCAATGAAAACCGGTTGGATGAGAGCCCGGAGCCAACTCTGCCCCGATTACACTAGCCTGATCAATGTCACTAGGTATCCGGTTCAGGTCGACAACATAGCGATGAGTATCAGCAATAATGTGAGGCAAACCCAGCTTATCAATTGCCGGTTGATAGAGTTCATTTACATAGCGATCGACATCGCACATTTGAACTGGCTCAGGAAGACCATGCAACCAGTGCGCTTCTTCTGGGATTCGCTCACCGGAGTGAGGAACCGTCACAAATAGTGAGTTCTTCATGACAACTAAAGATGACAATTCGCTATCGAATGCAAGACAGCCCACAATTGTGCCGCGGCGCACAGAGCTGCTCTAGCCGAATGTGAGTCCAAAAAATGCTCAGCTTTCTGAACAGATCTCGAAAGCCGATAGCCAATTGCTCAAAACCGAAATATGGTCCTGCAAGCTGAGAAACTCTGGAGTTTGACTATGAAGATATACACCAAAACCGGTGACCAAGGAGAAACCTCTTTGATTGGCGGTGCTCGAGTGAAAAAATTTGACCCGAGGCTCGAAGCTTACGGCACAGTTGATGAATTGAACAGCCACATCGGCCTGCTGAGGTCAGACTTGGCTAATCATTCTAACTTATCGGATGTCGACAAATTCTTGCACCGGGTGCAACATCAACTTTTTAAAATTGGCAGCCATTTGGCATGTGAAGACGAAACTATGAGGGCCAACCTGCCCAGCTTTGATGCTTCGTTGGTAGCTGAAATTGAAACCGAGATAGACCAACTCGACTCCGACCTGCCGGAGCTAAAGAGTTTTATTTTGCCAGGGGGCTCAAGCCTAGCAAGCCATTGTCATGTCTGCCGCACAGTCTGCCGTAGGGCTGAAAGACGAACCTCAGTGATAAAAGACCCCGAGCTAGAGAAGCTTGGGCTTTTCTTGTATTTAAACCGACTTAGCGACTACTTTTTCGTTCTCGCCAGAGCCTGCAACCAAGCTTGCAAAGTCGACGACGTTCCCTGGGACCAACAGCTGTAAAAGCCATTTGCCCCACCCTTTTAATCAAGTGATGTAGGCACATGCCTGCAAACTTAGCTCGCTACGCTAGACTCTTTGAGGGCTGGCCAAAACCAACTTAGCATAGGGTCAAGGTCGATAGACTCTAAGATCGCAATTTGATCGAGAATCATGTCTTCACCAGTTCGAGACACTAGCAAATTGCCCGGACCAATGTTCACAATCTGTCCCAACATATGTTCATCAACAAGCTTGTGAACGATTTTTGAAACACTCATTTGATCAATTTCAATCTTAGCGTAAGGCGGCTCACCTTCGATCAATTCATCTTGCTCAATCTGAATAAAAACTGCGTACTCAGTTAGTGAGAATCCACTGAGAACTGGCTCACTACCGGCCTGCAAAGAGACAACTTCACGAGGAGCCTCTTCAACCTGGTTGTCTGCAAAAGCTGCACTTCTTTTGATCATCGACTCAAAGCTCAGTACTCCGCAAGCAACTTGAAGAGCTGAATCTCCATTAATGTTGCCAATCATGAAGCTGGGCTTCTTGTGGTAACGCAAGTAACGATCAAAAAGACCGACCTGTACTATACAAGCCGCGAGGCTTTTGTAGCGAATGTGACTTAGAAAAGTCTTATCATCTGAA
Organism: Bdellovibrionales bacterium; assembly: GCA_013216195.1. Lineage (GTDB taxonomy): Bacteria > Bdellovibrionota > Bdellovibrionia > Bdellovibrionales > UBA1609 > JABSOQ01. The sequence goes on along the minus strand of JABSOQ010000059.1, from coordinate 12,333 downwards.
ACGATAAAGTTCAGAAAGTCGAAATCAAGGTCAGTGTGCTCATCTACATATTGCTGAGCTTGACGAATTCTAGAGACAACCTCTGGAATACGGCATACGTTCCTTCTTACATCAACAAAGTCTAAAGAATTGAGACCATTAAAGACAATGGCGTCAGACATAGATACCCCCTCATTTTTTAAGAAGCAAAATGAACTGCTTCTTCTTCCCCTTGTCGACGGCGCCCCAGCTGTCGACAGTCTCTTCAGTGAGCAAGATATGTGCCCAGATAAAAAAATTCTCATCTCAAACTGACCGCATGGAGACACCTAATTGCACCAATGACTAGACTCTAGTCCTGTATATTTCTTTCATTTGAATTGAAAATGACGGATCGCGATTTATGACAGGAGATGAATTATTAAGCAATATCGCGAGGCTAACCAGACCTTACTCCAGTAAATGCAGAGTGTTCTGGTTTGAATAAAAAAAAATTAATGAAACGCACAGCAAAGTGCTTTGAATTACTTAAGATTTCTTTTTTTTTAATTCCAAGATCGCGAAGCTCTTTGGTAAGCTTTTTATAACATGGATGTGTTTGGCCGCTTAATTGGAAGTAATCAGTCAGGAAGACCCCCGTTAGAAGGTCTGTACGCCTATATGCTAGCTGGCCTTGTGGCCTATGGGGTAGCAGATACCGCAATTCTGTATGTTCGCCCCTCAATGCTAGCAAAGAAGGCGCCTACCGCAAGATCGGCTGCTCCTCGCAGGGGTGCACGGCCCACGCCAAAAAATTACTACTCCGTGGTGAAAAGAAACATCTTCAACTCCAAAGGTGAAGACCCTGCAGCACTCACCGACCAAGGCAACACTGGCGATGAAGATGCGGTGATTCAACAGCAAATTGCCACAAAGACTCAGCTGCCGCTCACTCTCGAAGGCACAATTGTTCATGCAAACCCAGTGAAATCAGTTGCGACCGTAGTTGCTAAAAACTCGAATCAATCAAAAGCCTACCAAGTCGATGATTCCATAGAGAACTTAGTTGAGAAGATCACCAAAATTGAGCGCCGACGAGTTGAATTTATCAACCTACAGAGCGGCAAGCTTGAGTTCGTCGAGATCCCAATTGACGAGAAGATCTCGCTCAACATGAAGGGCCCAAGTAAGCCGTCAACCGGCAAAGAAGAAGTTGTTAAAAGAGGCGAATTTGATTTTGAGTTGAACCGGAGTGATGTGAAAAAGTATCTCTCTGACCTGTCTGGTATTTTGAGCCAGGCCCGAATGACACCAAACCTTGGTAACGATGGCTCAGTTCAAGGTTTTAAATTCACAGGCATTCAACCCGGCAGTGTTTACGAAAAGTTGGGTTTCAAAGTTCAAGACGTTATCAAAAGTGTAAATGGCGAGCCTGTTGACTCTCCAACTAGAGCCATGGAGCTTTACAATGCACTTAAAGGCCAGAACTACATCGAATTAGAAGTTGAGCGAAACGGTAGAAACGAACAATTTAGCTACAACATTAATGAGTGATAAATTTTTGTCCCAGGAAGGCGGCAATATGAAAGCATATCGGATCGGCTTGACTGCACTCGCAGTCACCAGCTTTTTAACAGCCTCTCAACAGTCTCTTTCTCAACCAGCGGGAGCCCGAGGCTTTGGTAGGCCATCGGCTACAGGATCCCAATCAGGTGGCTTAGGCCTTGAAGGAAGTGAAGAGCCTCAAGGGCTTCGAGACGAGAACGGCGGGCTGATTAGCTCTAAAACTGGCAAGAAATTCTCGGAAGCCAACCCTGAAGACATCACCAATGAGAACTTTCCCGATCTGATTGAGAGCTTTGATTACCCGAATGCCGATATAGCTGATGTGATCAAAGCGATCGGCGAGCTCACCGGCAAGAACTTTATCGTCGACCCCCAGGTTCGAGGTAAAATCACGATCATCGCACCTTCTCAGATTACTGTTGCCGAAGCCTACCGCGCTTTTCTATCTGCCTTGGCGATCAACGGCTTGACTGTTGTGCCCTCTGGCGCATTTCTCAAAATTAAAACTGCAAGAAACGCTCAAAGAGATTCAATTGAGACTTACTCTGGCGATTACTTCCCAAACTCAGATCAAATGATCACACGAATCATTAAACTGAAGTACATCAGCGCTGACGAAGTGAACAAGCAGCTTCGGATTTTGCCATCGAAAGATGGTGAGATGGTCCCCTACCCTCCTACAAACTCGATCATCATTTCAGACTACGGCGCAAACATTGAGCGTGTGATGAAGATCATCAACCAACTTGATGTTCCCGGCTTTGAAGAGCAGCTCGAAGTCATTCGAATCAAGTACGCAAAAGCCAAAGACATTGAAGAGCTTTTGTCGAAGATCATAAACAAGGGTGAAGACACCAAAAAGGGCGTACCACGGTTTCGACGACGTTCTTCATAAGACGGAGATTCCGCTGCTGGTGGCACCGAGTCTTTCTCGCTGGTTGTCGGTGATGACCGAACCAACTCTATTATCGTAGTGGGTAACAAAGCCGGTATCTCAAAAATCAAAAACCTAATTGGCAAGCTCGACTTCAGACTGAAGCCCGAAGATCAAGGCGGTGTGTACGTCTATTACGTCAGACATGGTGAGGCCGAGCAGATAGCCAACACCATCAACGGAATCGCCGAGAACTCAAACAAAGCCCAAGAGCAAACGAGCACTCCAAAAGCCAAAGGTGGCACTGAACCTGTTCAAGTTGGCCCCTCTTCAGCTGCCATTTTTGGCGGCGACGTGAAGGTGACTTTTGACAAGAACACGAACTCACTCATTGTCACGGCAAGCAAACAAGACTACGAAGTCGTCAAAAATCTACTGAACAAAATCGACATCGCGCGAGACCAAGTCTTCGTGAAAGTGATCATCATGGAGATGTCGGCTGAATCTAATACCTCGTATGGAGTCGACTTTTACACATTTGACGAAAACTCAAATGGTGTTGGCCGAATCGGATTTAGGTCTTCTGGCTCTATCCAAGATCTGATTGATCCAACGGCCGACCAAGGTGGTGTACTTGGCTTCGGAAGTGGTGACACACTTCAGATTAACGTCGGAGCGCCTCCAGGCCAGCCGGTAACTGTGACCTCAATAGCCGGTCTTGTGAAGTTCTTGAAAACAAACACCAATGCAAATGTGCTGTCGACCCCTCAAATCATGGCACTCGACAACGAAGAATCAATCATTGAGGTTGGTGCTCAGGTACCAGTTGGCCGAAACCAATCAACAACCGCCAATGGTGTGACTCAAAACAACATTGATTTCAGAGACGCGACTATTAAACTCACAATGACTCCTTACATCAGCCCTGACACGGATGCTGTGCAAATGAAAATTGATCAGCAAGTCGCTGAAATCGCAGAGGTGAATGTTCGGGCAGCCGAACTCGCCGATTCTGCCGCGGCTACCACCAAGCGCCAAATCAAGACTCAGATTGTGGTCAACAGTGGTGACACAGCGGTACTGGGTGGCTTGATGCAAGATAAGGTTTCAGAAACTGAAAGAAAGATACCACTTTTGGGAGACATACCAATTTTAGGATGGCTTTTTAAGTCACGCTCTAGCGAGACACAAAAACAAAACCTTGTGGTCTTTATTACTCCTAAGATCATTCGAAGTGCTTATGACAACTCTGAATTGGTCACCAAAAAGATCAACGAGAGAATCGACTTTATCCAACAGCACATGAAGGGCCAAGACCCTCATGGACAATATGTTGATCAGTTCCCACGAGCTGCTAAGAACGCTGGCGCTGAAGACCAGCTTGAAGACATTCCTGAATCTTTGAACGAAGAGCCTGCCGTAGATTCATTCTAAGGCAGTTTTGGCCGGGGCCCTGCCCTGGCCAATCTAAATAATTCTTAATGCCACACCCTCTCTTTTTCACCCGCTAAACAACTTCAGTTTCTTCTCGGGCCGACTTCGGAATTGCTCTTGTGGCCATGCCTCACAGGGTATACAATTTTGATATGGCAGCTCCAAATTTTCACACTTTGATTACCAGAGGCACAAGCTTCACCGAGGAGCAACTCGATCATGTGCTCGAGAACATCGATGCGAATGGTCGGCCACTTTCTAAAGTCATCGGCAATCAAACCTACCAGTCACCCGAAGAGGCCTTGTCTGTGCTCTGCGGCCATCTGGGGGTCGACTTCATTAAAGAGATACCGGTAAATGACATACCGGTTGATTTGGTTCGAGACATACCGATCAACTACGCCAAGAACCATCAAGTGCTGCCATGAAGGTCACTTTGTCTGGATCCTGATGACTAACCCTTTGAATCATGACGTACTCGATGATTTGCGTGTCACTTTCGGTAAAAAAGTACGCCCGCTGGTGACCACAAGTCAGCGACTGACCGATGCGATCAACAGAGTTTACGAAAAAAGTACCTCAGCTCTAGAGGGCCTCGATGAGATGGAGGGTGAAGAGTACGATCTTGATGACCCGGTTATCGATCTTCTCGAAGCCGGTGAAGATGATGCTCCTGTAATCAAGCTGGTGAACACCCTGCTGTTTCGCGCAGTCAAAGAGAAGGCCTCTGATATTCATATCGAGCCTTACGAAAAAGATATGTCTGTTCGGTTTCGAATCGACGGTATTTTGTTTGATATTTTTAAGCCGCCAAAGAAGCTGCAGAACGCGATCACTTCGAGAATCAAAGTCATGGGGCAACTTAACATCGCTGAGAAACGACTGCCACAAGATGGTCGGATTCCTCTGAAACTAGCAGGTAAAGACATTGATGTGCGTTTGAGTACTGTGCCGACGGCTTTTGGTGAACGCCTTGTGATGCGTCTGCAGGATAGATCTAATGTGATCCTTGAGCTCACTCAACTTGGCTTTTCTGATCATAGCCTCGAAAAGATTGATGAGATATTAAAGAAAACTTACGGTATTTTCTTGGTAACCGGGCCGACTGGTAGTGGTAAATCGACGACTTTGTACGCCGCCCTTTCAAAGATCAACACGGTAGACAAAAACATCATCACGGTTGAAGACCCGGTGGAGCAAAGAATTCATGGTATCGGCCAGATTCAGACCAACTCCAAGATCGGACTCACTTTCGCATCAGGCCTCAGAGCGATCTTACGTCAAGATCCCAATGTCGTGATGCTTGGAGAGATTCGTGACCTTGAAACTGCTGAAATCGCTATCAACGCCTCTCTGACCGGTCACTTGGTGCTATCAACGATTCACACAAATGATTCTGCTGGTGTGTTCCCTCGACTAATTGACATGGGCTGCGAACCCTTTTTGATTGCAACCTCACTTCTAGGAGTTGTGGCTCAGCGTCTGGTTCGAATTCTTTGTCCTCATTGCAAAGAGCCTTATGTACCGACAGATGTTGAGCTTGCAAGCCTTGAACTCACTCGCGATGACATCGTAAACACCAACATTCATAAGGCTGTGGGCTGCGACGAGTGCAATCAGAAGGGCTACCTCGGCCGAACAATCATTCAAGAACTACTTGAGGTCGACGATGACATTCGAACTATGATCATGCAGCGAAAAGACAGTGGGTCTATAAAAAAGGTCGCTGTTGAACGAGGGATGAATACTTTTCGACATCACGGAATTCAAAAAGTTCTCGAGGGCATTACCACCATCGAGGAAGTGCTAACCAATACACAAGTGGATGCTTAATAAGTGCCTGTTTACGAGTACAAAGGCTTAGACCGAGCCGGCAGAAACAAACGCGGCACTATTGATGCTGAGAACTCTCGCATAGCCAAAACGCGACTAAAAAAAGACGGCATCTATGTCATTGACCTAAAAGACAAAACAAAAGCGGCTAAGAAATCAAAGTCGAGTGGCGTCAGCACTAAAGGCGTCGGTGTTCAAGATCTGTCCTTGATGACAAGACAGCTGGCAACGCTGCTGAGAGCTAATATCCCTCTGGTAGATGCTCTATCTGCGGTGGCTGACCAAGTTGAGAATGAAACCCTGTCTGTCGTGATGGCTAATGTAAAAAACGATGTCAATGAGGGCTCTCACCTCTACAAATCTATGCACAAGTACCCAAAAATCTTTGATACCATCTTTTTATCTATGGTCGAAGCTGGCGAAGCCTCGGGTACCCTTGATGTGATCTTGATCCGTCTCGCTGAGTTCAAGGAAGCACAATCGAAACTCAACAGCAAAGTGAAATCAGCCATGGTCTACCCGATCTTGATGTTTGTCTTCACCATGTTGCTGCTTGGTATCTTGTTTATTTTTGTGATTCCCAAAATTACAGCCGTGTTTGAATCTAACCCTGACCTGACGCTCCCCTGGTACACCATTATGGTCATCGACTTTTCCGGTATTTTGGTAAATTACTGGTACATGATCATTGGAGCTGTAGCGGCGATTTACATGGTCTTTCGCGCCTGGAAAGCGACCTCAAACGGGCGAGCGCAGTACGATGGCATCGTCTTGAAGTTACCCGTAATTGGAAAATTGGCTCGAATGATTGCCGTTTCTCGCTTCACTCGAACTCTTTCAACCCTTCTCACCGGAGGGGTTGAGATTCAAAAGTGTATGGCTATCGTTCGAAATGTGGTCGACAATCATCACCTTGCAACAGCAATTGACATGGCCTCTGAGAACATTAGCGAGGGGGAATCCATCGCCGGCCCACTTAAGAAGTCAGGGCAGTTTCCCCCTTTGGTGATTCACATGGTCAATATTGGTGAGAAAACTGGCGATCTCGAAAACATGCTCACCCAGGTTAGTGACTCTTACGATTTTCAGGTAGAGAACTCTGTCGACGGCATTACAGCCCTTCTAGAGCCGGTTATGATCATTGTAATGGGTTGCGTTATCGGCATTATCGTATTCTCGATCATGATTCCGATGTTTCAAATGTCATCACTTGGTGGATAACTTCAGGCCCATTTAAGATACCTAGCCAATAAAGCTGGCTGTTTATGAAAAATTCTTAAGATCACAAACTGCATTTTTGAAACAAACTTGCCAGAATTTGGCCCGTTCATGTAAACCATTTCTACGCTTCAGGGGCTGAAAACGAATCTTTTGAGGTTTGGCAAAACCTGTGAAAATGAATAAAAATTAATGTTTTCGGACTGTTGAAGTCCCTATTTGAAGTCGTTAGAATGAGACTTATATTTGATACGGAGGAAATTACCCAATGAGAGTTCTGCAGTTTTTGAAAAAGCAAAATAAAGAAATGAACCAGTCGCGACTGAACTCAGAGAGCGGTATGACTCTTTTAGAAATCATGATCGTATTGGCTATTCTTGGTGGCCTACTAGCAGTCTTGGCAACCAACGTGATGTCTTCTTTTAACAAATCAAAAGTTGAAAACACCAAGATTCAGATGAAGCTAATTGGCGATTCGCTCAATATGTACAACCTCGACTGCGGCAGCTACCCGACCAGTCTTGAGGGCTTGGTTTCTAAAGACGATTGCCCGAACTGGGGCCCAGACCCATACCTTAAGAAAGTTCCTAGAGACGCTTGGAACACTGAGTTTCTTTATGAGGTCGACGGTTCATCTTACTACTTGATTTCGCTAGGTGAAGACAGACGTGAGGGTGGAAGCGGTTTGGCTGCTGACCTAAACTCTGACGATTTGTAAGAGTCAATCAAACTTGAGGTAGGCCCAGTCAGATTGAATTGACCGAGGCCTACAAAACTTCAAAGGAGTCTTTTGAGCCCTTTTCGCAAAATCCATGGATCGGATCACAGCACCGCCGGCTTTTCTCTTCTTGAAATCTTAATTGTGATGGCCATATTGGTGGCCGCTCTGACCTTGATCGGCCCCAACGTCACAAATCGCAATAACAAAATGAAAGCGGCAGTTAGAAGGTTTTCAGTTCTCACCAAAGAGGTCAGAACCCACGCCAAACTGTATGGCACCTCCTACCGAATTGCATTTGACCTGGGAGAAAGAGAAGACGACCCTCAGACTTACTGGATTGAAAAGGCCAACTACGCCGTCTTGATACCAGGCGACAAGGCTGAGTTCATTGAAGAACAAAACACAGCGGCTAGAGCGCGCGAAGTGAATAAAGGCAAGTCTCCTGACACCTCAGGTTTTTCTGAAGACAGCTCTATCATGAAAGGCAAACAAGAGCTCCCCGGAGGACTTCGCTTTCAAGAGATTGAACTAGAGGGCCATGATGACTCTATCGACTCTGGCCGTGTTTACGTTCATTTTCACCCTCAGGGTCTTGTAGAAGAAGCGGCAATTCATCTTCAATACGGAGAAGACTCAGATGCCCTCAAATGGACTATTGCCATTCACCCTCTAACCGGTCGCGCTGATATCATCACTGACGATGTTTCTCTGAAAGAGATCAAGGAGCAGTAACGAATGGCAAGCAAGTTGAAACATCACATTCAAACCAAATGGCAAGATGGCTTCACTCTTATGGAAGTGCTTGTGGCCATCATGATATTGGCAGGCTCATTGGTTGTGATTTCGACCTCATGGAGTGGCAATTTTGCTCGCGTAAAGAAGGCAAACCTCTACAATAATGTGGCTTTGTTGCTTGAATCTAAAATGTCTGAGATCACAGCAAAGTACTCAGGCCTGCGCCTCGAGGAGATTCCTGAGACCGAGGCTGGTGACTTTGGCCCTGACTACAAACAGTACCGCTGGGACTTCAAAAGCCAAGAATTCGAAATGCCTGACATGTCTGCGATTTTGGTTAAAAACGCCGGTCCCCAAGGGGCCGATGAGATGCTATTGACGATGATCAAACAAATGCAGAACTACATCTCAGAATCGGTCAAAGAAGGCACAGTAACCGTTTATGTCAAAGGCGCTGGCAAAGAAGAGGTGGCCTTTTCTATCACCACCTACTTTGTCGACTACAACCGAGACCTACAAGTCGGAGGGCTGTGATGAGGTTAAATCAGCAAGGCATGACCCTGATTGAAATTCTTGTGGCACTTGGACTGATGTCGATTCTTACCATCTTCATCACGCAAACAGTTAGCAAGGGAGCAACCTCTAAGGTCAAAATTGAGAAGAACATTGCCAGGTATTCAGTGGTTCGCGACGCCTTGAAAATCATGGAGGCCGACATCAACAGAGCCTTCAATTATCGAGATATCAATATCGAGCTGTACAACGAAGCGATGAAAGAGCGCCAAGAACGGCAGCAAGAGGCCCGCAACAACCAGAACAATGAAAACGACAGCGACGACAATGATGGCTCGAGCACAATAACTGGCGGCGACGAAAACGATGACGACAACGGCAATCAGGCTCCGGTAGAAGAGATTGAACCTTTTGAACCTCGAGAGTACACGATACTGACTCATTTCATTGGTGATGCAGACGAGATGCACTTCACCTCACTGAACAATATCAGAACCACTGCTGGCGTTTTGCAATCTGACCAAATGGAAGTCGGCTACTACCTGGGCTCTTGCCGAGGTCGAATAGACAAACGAAAACAGAGCAACTGCCTTTGGAGAAGAAAGAGTTCTATTTTGGATGACGACGTTGAACAAGGTGGCATAGACACGGTATTGCTCGAAAATGTCTCAAGCATGAAACTCCGTTTTTTAGAAGGCCCTTCTCCAGAACAACTTCAACCTCAGTGGAAGGCTGATTGGAACTCTACCGGAGCCAAAGAGCCTAGACTGACAAATCATTTTCCTGCGGCAGTTGAAATCACGCTCGAGGTGCAAAACAAAGACGCCAAAGGCGGTGGCAAAAAAACAGCGATGACATTGGTGGCTCAGATTCGCAACCCCAACAACCCACAACCTGAGAAACAGGTGATTGAAGATGGGCAAAATGGTCAGCCTGGAGGCACGAATGTTAATCCGTAGGCTAAGAGATCGCTTGAGTCGACCTGTTCGCAACCAAAAAGGCGTCGCTTTGATGATGGCGATTTTTGCCACATCATTGATGATCTTCTTAGCCGTAGAAGTGGCTTACGACACCAACGTTGAGTACATGGTCGCGAGCCAACAGGTAAACCGTCTCAAAGCCTACTACTCTGCCAAAGCCGGCGTCGAAATGAGCTTGCTCCGAATCTTAATTTACAAAAAAGCCATGTCGCAGTTCGGAGATCAACTTAAAGGAAATGAGGCGATGCTCGACCCTATTTGGCAAATGCCTTTTGCTTGGCCGCCAATATTTCCAGACGAGCTAAGTGAAATCGACAAAGATCTCATTAACGGAGCCGTTGAGAAATCAACCTTTGATGGGCAGTTTGTCTCGACCATTGCCTCTGAGGGAGGCAAGATTGACATCAACGATCTCGGCTCTGACATTGAGTCACTTCGAGAAGCAACTCGCCAGCAAATTTTGACCCTGTTCGAAGGTCAGAGACAAAACAATGAAGAGTTTCGAGATAACAATTACGGAACAGACTTCGGCCTGCTTCTCAACAACATCGCAGACTGGGTAGATGCCGATGACCAGAGCTTAAACGGTGGCCCCGAAAATGCTGAGTACCAGGGTCTCGAAAATACAGAATTTATACCACCGAACACTCCATTTAAAACAATAGAAGAGTTGAACATGGTGGCTGGAATGACTGATGAGTTCTACAAAATATTGGCTCCGAGAGTAACTGTGTTTGGGGTTAAGGGTGTTAATGTCAACTATGCCCCCAAAGAGGTACTCATGGCGATGGCTCCAACCATGACTGAGGAAGCTGTGGCCGAGGTTTTGACTCGCAGATCAGACCCCAATCAAGGCGGCCCATTTGTTGATGACAATGACTTTTTGGGTTTTCTTGAGAGCCAGAGGGTCGACACCCAGCCAATTCGTGACTCAAACTTACCTCTCTACTACGGCACTGTTTTTAACTTTAGGATCACCTCTACGGGAGTTTATGCAAACGTCACACGTGAAATTGAGGCGATAGTGTATGACTTTGACAACCTAAAAGAGCGTTACATCGAGATAGTAAACCGTGAAGAAGCTGAAAAAAATGGCGGTGAAGAGAACGAAAATGAGAACGAAAATGAAAACGCTGCTGGATCTGGCGGCGGTGCCGGCGGCAACTCCAATAGCAAAATAAAAGTTCCAAAAGGTCGCCCGACAGTAGTCTACTGGAAGGAAAGCTGATATCATTATGATTAGCAGACAAAGGTCTAGTCAGCATAGCCTTCTAGGCCTAACCAAGGATGGTAGAGTTTTATGATCAGTATCGGGATAGATATTGGCCAATTCAGCATCAAGATAGCCGAACTGCAAGAGGTTTCAGGGCAAGTCCAGATCTTGAAACTCGATGAGTTCGCACTCTCTCAAGACCCAAATAAAGATCGCAAAATCGAAATTGTAGATATCTTGAGAACCTATATTGGTAAAAGTCAGCATGAAAATGCCAACTTTGTGTTGAGCTTACCAGAATGGCAAGTCACCACTCGCCGTAAGTTCTTTCCGTTTAAAGAGCGTCACAAAATTTTGAAGAGTCTGCCATTTGAGCTTGAAGACGACATTCCCATGGATCAAGAAGACGCGATTTTTGATGCCAAGGTGAATGCCTATACGGGTAACGCAGCTCAAGTGTTGGCTTTGGCTGCACCCTTTTCTCGAGTCTCTGACAAAGTTCAACTCTCACGCGACATTGGCATTGATTTATCTATTCTATCTGTAGACAGCCTGGCCTTGGCCAACTTAGTCACTAGATGGGACCAAGCCCCTCCACAAATGGAGGTGCCTGATGAGATGACTCAAATGGACGGAGACACTCACACTGAGGTCACTGTCGTCAGCCCTGTGCGCGATAAATTCAAAATGATTTTGGCAATTGGTCACACCAACACGATTGCCTTGTTTTTCTCAAAAGGCGTACTTAAATCAGTTCGCAGTCTCGACTGGGGCGGAGAAGAACTCGGGCAGGCCGTTTCGAAATCTTACAAAATGCACTATGTTGAGGCCTTAAAAGAGGTTCAGCGGAAAGGCTTTTTGCTCAACAGCCCTGAGGGGGCAACTAAAGATCAGGTTCGCTTCTCTGATGTCTTGAAAGCGAGTTTAGATGATCTCACTCGAAAGCTGAAGTTGATGATTCTCGAAACCGAGACAGAAGCCAACGCTGAACTCGAGAGCGCTTTCGTTACAGGTGGCGTATCTCAGCTTCGAAACATCTGCCCTTATTTAACTCAGCAAATGGAAGTGGCTTTTAACCCTTTTCATTACATTGATCAGTTCGGCAATGCCTCTAGCGAGAACAATGCTGAAATTGAGCCCATCTTTTCGCAAAGTCTGTCGCTAGCAGTTGAAGGCCTCAGAAAGCCTCGTAACCCGGCGATCAACCTCTTAAAAGGGCAATTTGCAAAAGAGGGGCAAGGATTCAAACCCGTTTGGGACAAGTGGGGCCACACCATTCGAGTTGGCG
>JABSOQ010000058.1 GCA_013216195.1 Bdellovibrionales bacterium | reverse complement strand
AGTAATTGAAAGTCATCTTCTGGCATTATGTGTCTTGGCTTCAACACCCATTGAGCCTCCCACTTCAAATCGGGCTGCTCTTGTTTTAGCACTTTCATTTCAGACATCAGGTTTCTGAAGTGCTTTCGGCTGCCGTTTAACAGGCTGTCTGTGAAGTAAATACTCTTTCGACCATGATCTTCAATCAACAACTTGATCTCATCAGCAACACCACCTGTAGGCCGCATCAAATATTTGGGCCAAATCTTATAGACATTGCAAAATGAACACGCCTTCACACAGCCTCTAGTGGCTGTCACGTAAGCCATATCTGCAAAATTCTTATGAGAGTAATACTCTGACCAATCAACATCTGAATAATCAGGCAGCAACACACCTTTTAGATCTTCAAGCTGAACTGCACCTCGGTCTTCAAAAGGCTCAGAGTCATGCAGGCTCCTCATGAAGTCTACGACAGCATTTTCGGCATCGCCACTTATATGATGATCGCAAGTCGCCTCTATTTTAGCCAGGTCAATCTCAATACCGACCTGAGGACCACCCCATAAGATGGCAACCTCAGGCATCTCTTCACGAAGCATTTCACTAAACTTAAAGCCAACAGCGTTACTGAAGCTCGTCAAAAAACTCAAACCCACGACCTTTGGTCTTCTCGCCTTGATCGAGCTAACCCAAGCTTTGAAGAATTCGCTCTCCGCAGCAAAAAACTCCAAAAACTCTGCCGAATAGGTGCCCTCACGAAGAGCAAACACAATATCGTTTTCTCGGTAATAGTGATGCTCAAGACCCTTCTTCTTAAGGTGATTGTAAAGCTTAATGTTCAGATCTAGGGTTTCGCATGAAAAACCGTTTGCGAGCAAATGAGACTTTAATAGTGAAGGTCCAATCGTTGGCGCATCAGGCTCAACTTTTGGCATAGTCACAATCAGAATATCGGGCCCCTCTAGGGAGCTCTCTTTTGGTAAGTTGCTCAAAGCAAAACCCAATATATACTGAAATCAAACATCTTCACCATACTTGAGGATCATGTCATGCCTTTAGCTTCTGAGACAACTAAATTTGAAGACCGGCTCTGAGATCGCTCAAAGAACCAAGTCTTAGAGCAAAATTTAAAGGCCCTGCAATAATGCAGAGCCTTCAAAACCAGTATTCAAACCATTTGCTTCTAGAGAAACGATTATGGCAGGGCAAAAACAAGACCTGAATGCTTTACCTCTGTGTCAGATAAAACCTCAATACCAAACTGCATCTCTTCATCAGAGTCAAAGCTGTGCGAAGCCACTAACTCTTGGCAAGTCTGGCCATTAAAGATGATACGGTCAAGTTGCCCGGTATTATGCACAGTTTGCCTCTCTACATTCATCATTGACGTGAATTCAGTGTGATCGTTACCTCGAACCCAAACATAGCTCACGCCCTTCTGAGTCAACGTGCTTGAGCAGATCTGCTCAGTGTCCCCTGAACCGTCTGGCACAACAAGGGTTGTGATCATGGTGATCTCATCGGCCTCTGCTGAAAACCCAAGCCTTGTATCTACGCCGTACACATCACCGTTCGTGTGGCTAGAGTGCAAAAGTTTTCCTGAAAAATTGCTCTTCAATCGCTCTTTAAGATCAGTCGCTTCCACGTAGTAAGAGGTATGAGGCCAACAGGCAACTGTGAGATTGAGGTCATCTGCACCACTACGGCCTTGTGCAAATTCGAACTGGAAGGTTCCACCATCTTCACCACCACCATTACCCAAAATCGAAACATGGTACTGGGCAAGGCTCGAAGTCTCTTCATAAAGATCACCGTAAGCCGCGGGTACACCAGTGTTGTCGGGCAACATAAAATCATTGACTGACATATCTTCAAGAATGGCTGACCGGTGAAAGATCGACATCTCATTATCTAGTCGTGTGACAATCATGCGAATGTCATCGCCCTCTTGCACTAACAAGAAGTAGTTCTCGTGATTTTCAACAGTGCTACATTGAGCGATCAAAGGGGGCTCCTCATCGTGAGCAGCGGGCCAAAACCAAGGAGTCAGACCCTGATCAGAAATCAGATGAGAGACAAACCTTCTTGAAGAGATCGAATTAGTTTTGCCTGCGCGCCTGCGGTATGAGTAGATCATTTCATGCGCCAATAGCGAGGCCTTGTTGAAGTCGTTCAACATCTCCCAGTAATCGGTATCAATTAGTAAAACCGCTTCGTCGTAATAGACTGCGATTTGAACAAGCTCACAGCCTTGCTCAACGAAGGGTTCATCTGAATCTGAAGTTGATTTCAAACTCTGACCGGGCTTTGTAAACTTGGCCTCGTCTTTAAACTTTTGGATCCAGTCTTCTTTTTCTGAGTCTTCCATCTCGACATAATTCGAATTGAAGTGTTTCGCGAACCTATCTGCGTATACGGCTCTCAACTCATCAAAATTCAGGCCCTCAACCTGCTGGTAAGTCTGATCATAAAGACTGCGACCCTCATAGATATCTAGAACTTCAAGAACCTGCTCACCGTCTCGGCTACAAAGCACACCCTTTCCTCCGCCACCATTAATGACACCCTCAACGACCACGCCGTTTTTTTCAGGCCCCTGGGGCTTCTCGACTTGCACAATCTCCTTTTTAGGTGAACAGGCAGCGAAAATCGCCAGAGCTACAATTGCGGCACACACTCTTATTGCTTTCATATCAAGTCTCCTTGTCTGCAATCTCCACTCCAGTAAAACGAGTGAGATTTGGGGGTTGAAAAGCAATCTAGACGCGCTATGGCATTTTTAATAGATTAATCTTCTATCTTTAAGTATACTTACTAGATTTATACTCTTTTTGTACCTAGCAAACGCAGTAATTACGGTTATTTATGATATTTGAATTTTTGAACTATAGAGACTATCTGAAGTCTAAACTAGGCGAAAAAGGGGCCAGAACAGGCCAGAAAAAAGCTCTGTCCGAGCACCTGAAGGTTCACACGACCCTGGTCTCACAAATCGTACTAGGAAAGGCCGAACTCTCATTAGAACAGGCAGAGGGAGCCAATGCTTTTTTTGGTCACTCCCCAGACGAATCTGAGTACTTCATGCTACTTGTTCTTAAACAAAGAGCCGGCACACAAGCGCTCGAATCTCGCTGGAAACAAAAAATTGATCAAATGAGATCGCAGTACCTAAACATAGGAAAACGCATCGAGCCCGAGGCTGAAATCGACCCCAGAGATCAAGCTAAGTTTTATTCAAGCTACCTCTATGGCGCCATACACGTACTCGTCTCAATCAAACAGTTTCAAACCGCTGAAGCTTTAGCCGAACTTTTAAATCGAAGCCTGAAAGACATTAACGAAAGACTCGCCTTCTTAATTAAACTTGGCCTAGTTATCGAAAAGAATGGGCGATTGAGCTATGGCCCCCAACACATTCACCTCTCTTCGGATTCATTTTTAATCAAACAGCACCACAACAATTGGCGGCTCCAAGCCATGCAGTCATTAGAAGACCCAGCTAAAAACGACCTTCATTACTCTGCAGCTCTGACTCTTTCTCGAGAAGATGCTTATAAAATTAAAGACTCGCTCATTCAAAACTTGCAACAAAATGTGAAGGTCATTTCTGAGTCTAAAGAAGAGGTCGCCTACGTCTACTGCATGGACTTCTTTGCTTTGAAATAATAAAAAAGAGGCCGCTTTGGCCTCTTTTTTGTTCTTTCTATTGTGTTTGAGCGACTTCTAGCGTGCCTGTAGCTGTTCTACAGTCGGCAGACGGCCTGTTGACGAAGTGCGCGTGCTAACAGAGCCAGCTTGATTGCGAAACTCGCCTGAGGCTGCACCAGCAACACAGTCTGTAATGTCTCTTTCGAGCATAGCTGTAGTCTCAGTGATAGACTCATAGCTCAAGTTATCCAACTGGCGCTGAGCTTGCTGAAACCTCATCGAGTAGTTATCACAACGATCAATCTCAAGAGTTCGTCTGCGTGCTTCAGCCATTTCATCAGGTGACACTGACTGACAGTTGTATCTCTCCATCTCTTCACGGGCCCAGCGCTGAAAATCAATAAGGGTTTCATAATTACTGTAGTCGTTGATCTCAGATTGAAGATTACCGTAAATTACGTTTTGCTGATCTTCGTCGGCGTTGGCAAATAGAGCTTGAAAACCTTCGTCACCTGGCACAGGTCGATAATGAGCAGCCACCTCTTGGCGAATCTCTTTCATTCTGTTTTGCGTGCGTGTTAATCGTGTGATCTGACCCAAGCAAACTTCGCCACGACTCGAAAACACAACTTCCCTAGATCTTGCTTGCTCTGGTGTGAGTCTTACATTGGTGGGGCAAGATCTTGCTGACATCAAATCTTGCATGTCAGAGACCTCATTTCTCAATCTATTTCTTTCACTTTCATTTCGAGCATGGTCAGATGTTTCCGTGCGGTACTCCTCAAGACTCAACCTCTCCCAACCACAAGCGATCGGTGAAGATGAAGCTGGTGACGGATAGATTCTCTGATTAACAGGATCGACAAAAACGATATCTTCACCCATCTGCATTTGATACCTAAAGTTATTAGCTGGCCCCATCGACCCCGGAAACCCTCCAACCCCACCAAACACCATTGGTGGATTAGGGAATCCAGCGCTTGGCACAACACCACCACTCGCAGGTCTTTCAACGTAGCCTGCACCACCTAGTAAATGCTCCTGTTATTCTCTACCGGTATCATCGACAAGCGCTCCACCACTGCCTTGATCAGCAACGGCTACTGAAACAACTGATGCACAAGCAAAGATTGATGATGTTAATAATAAGGCTGTTGAAATCTGTTTGATTGAAGTCATGGGGTCTCCCTCCCTAGATTTTTCATAAAATCATTTACGTTTTTGGTAATTACAAGATTTGGGCACGGCCAGGCCCAAGCAGATTGATTCTGAGGACCAAAAAGCTTTGCCAAGACCTGAAAGAGACAATTTAGGCACACAGCTGTCTAGCGAGACGACAAGCCGTGGGCCTCTGACAACTACTCGATATTAAACAGAAAATCTCAAAATTAGACAGTCTACTGAAGAGACCTCAAAGGCGTGCCTGGAGTGAAAACCTGCGGTGAGGTATTCAGATCAATGACCTCCCACCACTTCAAAGAACTAAGGGTGCCCACATGTTGATTCAGCGGAACCCCACGAAAAGGGTCGACTACATCCCAGATATCCCAACTCTCAGAAATTAACTTCTTCTTGCTTTCAAGAACCAAATCTATCGTCGCCGTAGCACAATTGTTAAACACCAATTGATACACGCCGTTTAAACCTTCAGAAGACTTGTTCAAACTTACCAAAAGAAGGTCTTTCATCTCCTCTTTGTTAAGCTTTGTTTTGTAAGACCTCAATGTTCGATTGAGGTCGCGAGTGAAGGTCTCGTACTGCTCAACAGAGAACAAACGATAAATCAGGGCGTAGTTGCCCAGCATGCCATCTTTCAAGTTGTAGCTCGAACCTTGTGGAGGAACCCCCTCAGGTGAAATGATAAGACTCCGAGTCATTTGAATGACTTCTTCACTGCCCGCCTGGGGGTTTTGCAGATGCAACTCTACGGGTTGATGCTTCTTAAACTGAAAGCGAAACGCCACATGGTTAAAAGACTTTCTGAAATTCTCGAAGAAAATCTCAACACGCTTGACTGATGAGACTGGAATCTTCGCCGACCAGAATCTGTCGTTATGGTAGACGTTGGAGACCCAAATGATCTCTTTTTTTTCACTAGCCGAAAGCACCTCACTGTTTCGATACCTGCAGCTATCTATGCACTGACCAGCGTAGGCTCCAAACTTGTACTTTAATGCTCTCTCGTGACGATCACCCATGAGCTGAGGCTTATCGCATGCGCAACCAGGGCTTTTCACAACCATTTCATTTTCGGGCCTCTTACCAGAGACATGATAAATCGCAAAGCTAACCGCAAATAGGCTCGCAAAGGTTAGTGCTGAAAGGTACGTGTGTTTTAGATTCTTTTTCCACCGGCTCATAGCTGACTAGAATAGTCTAGAAAACCGGTTTTGAAAACGTCGCTGTGAAATTTCCAGACGATGGAGAAGTTTTCGCAACACGCAAAATGCTTATGCTCCCTGACCAATAAGACCCACTAATCCCAGCTAAAAACTTAAGCTACAGCCCAGACCCCTGGCCCCATAGGCCTTCCAGCTTCTCAACAGAAATCTCTTCAAGCGGCTTGCACTGGCAAGCCAAACGCAATCCTTGCTCAAGGCCATTTTTATGCGGCGGGAAATTCAGCCTCCACTTCTCTACCGCCGTAGGCTCTGTGCACTTGCCCTTCACCTTTACCGCGCAAGTGCCACAGGTCCCCATACCCCGACAGTGAACCCAGTTCATTGGCTTTTGATAGAGAAAGCCCGGAGCGTTTTTTCGCAGAAATTTACGGAGATCGGGCTCTGCACCGAACTCAAGCTCTTTTGATAGCTGAGGCAAACTCACTTTCATCTTCAACCTCCAGGAGCACCGTGGCTCAAGTTTTCGTTACAGAGGCATCAAAAAAGATGCTTATCTCGGCATAGTCTTTATTTTATACCAGCCCCTTCGCTGAATGTTGAGCTGTATAATTCCTACAAGTCATTCAGGTTTCTCCTGCATTGGCTTTATAACCGCTTTCCATTTGAAGGCATCTCACCTACGGTGAGGGCTTTTGGGGAGGGACATTTATGAAATTTTATATGCTTTTACTATCAGCCGCTCTATTTTCAGCGAGCTCCGAGGCTGTTCAAATTGCGGGTCAAAACTACCCTGAAAGTGAACTTTCAAACCTTCTAAACACGCCCGAGTGCCAAGACTTTATCGGCTACATGAACGGAGCACCCACAACAGGCCCCAATGACAAAGACGGCAGCAAGTCGCTAGTGGCTCATACCTTCTCAGTCATTGTTCAAGACCGACACGGCAAAGAGGCTCTGAATCTCACACCCAATGGTGAGGCTGACGCTATCTACAAGCTCTTTAGCATCTCCAAGACAGTGACGGCATTGCAATACGCCAGACTTATCACGCTTGCCAGATCTGGTGAGCTCCATGGCCAAAATGCCTTCGGTATCACTAGTGAGCTCGAACTTAGCTCTTTATTAACAGATTACTTACCAAGTCTTGAGTACCCCGAGGCTCATTCGCTCATTCAACAAAAGATGACTCGCTCCCCTTCGGCCCATGACCTGATTAGCATGGCCTCAGGTATACCCTGGTGCGAGTACGTAAGCTGCTCGTCTCGTGACACGCTGAAAATGAACTATGGCAGAAGAGAAGATGTGGTCACAGCCTACATCGAAAACTTGAACACTATCGAAAACGGCAAACTTGCGACGCCAGGGCTGTTCTACAACTACAGCGCAGGAAATGCAGTATTGCTACAAGCCATGATTCGAACCTACTTGGGGCCAGACCACTACGAAAGTGGCCTCGAATCGCACTTCTTTACACCCTTAGGCATCAACAAGTACCGCTATGAAAAAGATGGCACTGGCCTCTACCTTGGTGGCTCAAGCCTCTTCTTGTCAGGCTCTGATCTCTCAAAAGTCGGTCAGCTGTTTTTAAACGACGGCCGGCTCTCTGACGGCACGCATTTTATCGACGAAGATTTGATCGACCTGCTTCGCGAGCCCAACAGCTATGCCGCCAGCCAAGAAACGGCTGCTGAGATCAAAATTTGGGAGGGTCCTGTTGGTAGCAGCTTGTGGATCAACCGCCGACTACCAGGCCTGGCTCAATTCATGCCCCGAGTACCAGAGAGCATGTACTACGGAGCAGGTTTTTACGGCCAACGAATCATGATGTTTCCTGAACACAAGTCAGCTGAGCAACAAGCTTTTGATGGCGTGGGCTTGGGCCTCAGCCTTATTCGGCTAGGCGCTGAACCACCGCTTGGCCCAAACAGCTACTCAAGCCACTGGAACGTTACTGCCGAGAAGTTCTACCAGTGCTTCTCAAACGGCAAACCACTGCTCGAAGTGCCTGAAGACCGAGAGAACCTCCCCTCGGCATGCCGTTCACCTCAACTGACGACACTCGAAGAAGAAGTGGCATTTACAAAAGAGTTCGCCCTTAATCTCTACCCCTACCAGATCTCAGCACTCGAGCTTTGCAACTGCATTTATGTGCAAGAAAATCTGACACTTCAAAGCGGAGGGGGCGCACAAGCCAATGAAAGCGCAACTTTTCAGAAGTGTGACCAAATCTACCCTATAACTTGGCCAGATGCAGTGCTTCCGCTCATGAGACCGACTCGCAGATGGATAGACTCTGAACGGCAATCGGTATCAGTCGCTGGCAACCCTTTTCAAAACCATGTCGGTGTCGATCTAGGCGGAGGCCTCTCAAACAAAGTGGCAACAGCAGTTTACGATAGCAACACAAAAAGTTGCTCACTAAAAGGCGGAGCACCAAGCTTTGGCTTTGTCGGCCGCCAAATCATCGGGCCCACAGCAGAGTCTTCGGCTACAGAATCTTACGAAGAAACTCAGGAGCTTATGAGAAATCGGCTTGAAGAGATTCGCAGAGATATGAAAGAAAAAGGGCTCGAAGGCGAGCCCATACAAGACGGTTGCTTTTAAAGAGCGTTTCTCAAGCTTTCGCCGGCTGCTTGGCAGCAGCAGGCTCACGGTTTTTGATATCGTTATAGACCTTGCCGGTGCCTGGATACAGAGTGCCGAAGATCTCGTCCCAGTAGCGGTAATATAGGGCGTAGTTGCAGTTGAACCTTTGATGATGAATATTATGGTGAGTGGGGGTTGTGAGCCAACTGCCCCACCACTTATCCCAGGTGCCTTTGGGTGTAAAATCGATCCCTAGGTGACCGCCCATATTGAACAAGAAAGTGATCAACAAAAATAAAAATACGGCTGAATAGTGCATCGGGATCAAGACCAAAAGTGGCAGCAAAAATGCCACTTCTAGAAAAGCCTCTAAAGGATGAAAGCAATAAGCGGCCAAAGCTGTTGGGTTAATCGACTTGTGATGAATCTCATGAACGTGCTTATAGAGAAGCTTTGTGTGCATGGCTCGGTGAGCCCAGTAGAAATAGGCATCATGAAAGATCATTCCCAGCATCAAGCTCGCCGCATAATAAAGATAACCACCTACGCCACTGATCTCAGTGTAAACTTGAAACCAACCGAGTTTGTAAAAGTAGAGCATCGCCATACCCCAAAGCCCGTTCACAAGAATGGTGCTTACAGACCACATCAGTTCGATCTTAGGCTTGATCGGCCTTCTGCCTCCTAGCTGAATCTTCATTTTTTCTGACCACGCTGGCTTCCACTTCCAGATTACCAGATACATAGGCACCGCTATGCCGAAATACCGAAGACTCACGATACCCACGATAAACAAAAAGAACTCAAAATAACTCAGACTATTGAGCAGCTCGTACATGCTTCATCTTCTCCCGCTTCAACATAACTAACAAATAATGCAACATCTCAGATGACAACCCATGCAGAACCAAACGATGCCCCGCCCTTAATGTCGACATCGCAACCAGTGGATGTTTGTTGTTCAGCAAAATCAAGTGCTCAGGCTTATCAGTGATCTTTGCCGCGTAAATACCAATAGTTTCATCTAACTGCAGAGAATTCACAGATCGCCAAAAGTCTTTGTCTGGCAAAAAGAATTGAAAGACAGGCGTGTAAAGCTCGATGGCAGTCTCAAGATCGATGAAATTTAACCATCGATTTGGTAAGTCTTTGATATCGAAATCGTCTTCAGAGATCATCGACAAGTCGAGATCTTCAAAAGCCACTGGGCCAATCTCAAGACCTTTTTCTCTCACCTCTCTGTTGAGATTGATGATGAAATTGTAGAGATTGAGGTCGTGTTTCAAAAACACATTGTCTAATAGATCGTTAAGGGTGATCGGATGCAAAGGGTTCAACGGCACATTCGCCCCCTTCACATTGGCCGCGATAAAGGCCAAGATCTCAGAGCCAATATTAAAGTGTCTCAGAATCAAATAGTTGGCGTCTCGTCTCACAAAGGTTTTTAGGCCCGACACCAAAAATCGATGAAGAATCAAAGGCCAGTTGATCTGCAGAGGACTGATCGCTTTAAGCACTTGATTAAAACCAATAAAAAACCGGGCAAGAGGTCTGGCAAAGGGCAAGAGAAGCTGCCTTGATTTTGAACTGCTATCTCTCAACCAAGCCTCTTTGACTTCTGGCCGAATAGGCGTCGTGGTCTCTAAAGACAATGCCAACCACGGGTTGGGATCAGCCGGGTCATGATAAGACAGATCTGGTCCTGGGTAATTCTTCACAACTACTCCCTTTCAAGACTTTGGCTGATGTCAGTCCACTGCATACTGTAGAGCATAGCTACCTTTTTCGCACATTCGACAATTTCGCTAGCCATATTCGGCGAATAGGCAAGTGCAAGGTCAACCGCATTTGCCCATCTCATCAAATGATTTTGATCGTTCTCACCATGGTACTCAAGGAACTTGTAAACCTTCAACTCCGTGCCAAATGTGTCTTTCAAAAATGGTAGAAGTGTCGGGATAATTTTTTGACCAGTGCCCTCAATAATAAAAATACCGCCGAGCAAGGCCATTGGGTTGCTTTCTCCCATCGACATCATGAACTGGTTAAGAGCATCTCCACTCGGCGTTCTCTTCATATCGTCGAGCTCCATGGTGCCGCCCATGTTTTTGTAGTCTTTGTACAAGATATTAAAGTCAAATTGCTCTTCACTCGCGTGGGTTTCAATTAGCCCTTGAAGGTTTTTTAACTCATCTGGAAGATTGGCAAGAGCGTTTCGCATCCAAACCGAGCCCACTCGAACCTGTGGGATCCAAAGCGACATCCACTTGCAGTACTCTTGTTTTGTTAGCTCTCTTGAAAACACCTTTTGAGCCAGTGGAGTCCTGAGCGCATTTGATCTGTATTCGGCCCAGACCTGACTCAGCTCCAAGAACATCTCTGGATAGTCAGACTTCAGCCTATCAGGCATAGGAGGCGCCATATCGTCACCCTCAAGAACTGCCTCTGCTGATTCAGACTCGCAAACCTCCAGAAGAGCATAACTCACACTAAAGCGACCCGACTCTGGAACAAAGAAAAGTATTTGCTCACCAGGCTTCACTTCTTTTTCTTTTAAGAACTCACTGAGCATAATGAAGATAGAGGCCGCACCCGTATTGCCCGATACCGAGAGGTTCGAGTACCATTTGTCTTCAGGGATGAAGACATCTGACTTCATCATAAGATCTTTGATGGTGCCCGAGAACTTTTCACTCGAGTAATGACACAAAAAGTGATCAATTTTGCCAGGATGAATATGGTCTTCTTTGACAAGCTTCAAATACTCCGAAAAACCAACTTCGAAAAGGTTAGGCAGCAAACGAATATCTTGTCTAAGATGAAAGCCACCATGTTTTTCAGCCTCTGTTAAACTTGGGTAATCGAGATAGCCTTTGCCGGCATTTTCTTTACCGAACCCAACAGCCATGCAAGTCGGAAAATCACCACTAAAAGAACGGTTATGCATCCACTTGAGTCTAAAGCTCAGCCCATTCTGCTTGGGCTTGTTCGACAAAACAAAACTGCCTGCACCATCTGAAAGCATCCAGCGCAAAAAATGAGAATTGAAATCGACACCTTCTTCAAAATTGTCGAACCTAGTCTTTTTGAATAACCTTGATGGAAACTCTGTAGCATTCACTAAGGCATGCTGATGTTCTCCCGAATCAACTGTCTGAGCTGCAGACTTCAGAGCCGACATGCCAGAGCAGCAAATACCAGACACTGACATCGTCTCAAGAGGCGGAGCCTTAAGCTCGCCCTGTAGCATATTAGAAAAGCCTGGAGCTACAACATCACCACCCGTCGTGCCGGAGGCAATCATATCAAGATCAGATAACTCAATACCGGCATCTGCCAGAGCCACGCGGCTGGCCTGGGCACCCATCTCAGCCACTGAGTACTTCGAGTCTCCCTCAGGGTTAATGGCGTAGTGCCGGGTTTTAATGCCATTTTCAGTTAAAATCATTTTCTTGATGCGAGAAGACTGCCTATTGACCGAGCCAATATACTGATCCATCTCTTCGTTGTTAATTTTGGTACCAGGTAAGAAATGACCTGTACCCGTCACATACACATTTTTGAACTTTTGCATTATCGGACTTCCTTAAACTTCTTCTTGATTTTCGGCCAGTTGCAGCATCTACCGATAGTCCTGGATAATCAACTCGTTGGGTCATCCTGCCCCCTGACCTTGTAAAATTTGGCAAAGCTGTAAACTATCCAACCGGCTCAAACTAGACCTAAGATCAAGAACTTAGCGGAGTGGTGAAACTCAAAGGCCTTTTGCTAGATATTGCTTACAATGAACTGGAGGCCCCAGATTCAAAGCAGCTCCAAACCTAAGGGTACCTAATTTTTAAACTTCAGCTTTCACCTTCTGCACTTGCACTTTTGCTAGCACTCACCTGCGGTTGCAGCAGCCTAGAAGCACCTTCTCGTCGCCACACAAAAGCAGAGCCCCTAAGGTTCCAAGCAGAGTACACTTGCATGGGATCACCTCGAGCACGAAACCATGCTGTTTATCTGCATGGGTTTACCGGCGAAGAATTCGGCCCCTCTGAACTTCGCAATCTCAACAATCTTAAGAAACTGACCGAAAACTTAGATCTCATGATTGCGATCCCAAAATCTCCAAAGGCTTGTGAACATAAGGGGCAAACCAAAAGACGCTGGGGAACTGAAATGACAAGAACTCAAGCTGCTGAAGCGACTCGTATTGCTGCAGAGGCGGCTCGAAGATGCTTTCCACCACGCACCGATTATGGCCTCATCGGCTTCTCAAATGGTGGTTACATCGCCACTAAGATCTTTGCTTACTGCCTGGCTCCAGAGGCTTCACCTAGGTTGAAATGGATTGTCACTGTTGGCGCCGCAAAAATGTGGGGCACAGGGCATTCGAAGAGAAACCTCAAAAGCTGCCGTCCAATCACTCTGGTGGCTGGCAAGCGTGACCAATACAACTACGAGCGAAGGCAAAACACCTTTCGAGACCTGCGCAGAAAAGGTGCAGACATCTCTGTCTTACTTTTCGATGGCGGCCATGAGGTGCCTTACGGCCCGCTACTTACCGCCATTCGTAAACACTTGCATTAGCAAAAGATCAGACTAAACTGCCGGCTCTTTCGAATATGCCCTAGTTTTATCTAAAGGATCAATTTTCATGCACAGATTGGTATTGGTGGTGGTGATGTCTCTTGTTTCAGCTTGCGCAACTGCTCGGCCCCTGGTTATCGCCCACAGAGGTGCCTCTGGATACCTACCCGAGCACAGTCTACCTGCCGTCACAGCGGCTCATATGATGGACATCGACTACATTGAGCAAGATGTTGTTTTGACCAAAGATGCTATCGCCATCGTGCTTCACGATATTCATCTCGAATCAACCACCAATGTAGAGCAGGTCTTCCCTGCCCGAAAACGAAGTGATGGTAGGTATTACGCCTTGGATTTCGATTTGAGCGAAATCAAGCAACTGAGCCTTCATGAACGCACCGACCGACAAGGAGAAGCTGTGTTTGCAGAGCGGTTTCCACTTAAACCTACTTCATTTGAAGTGCCAACTCTGCAAGAAGAGATCGATTTGATCAAAGGCATGAATTCGAGCCGAAACAAGCAAGTTGGTTTCTATATCGAGATCAAAAGCCCTAAATTTCACAGACAAGCGGGCTATAAGATCGAGGAGGTTGTACTGAAAGTTCTTCGCGACAATTCACTCGAAGGTAAAGATTCTAAAGTGTTCTTGCAATGCTTTGATGCTGAAACGAGCAAGCTTTTGTCGACTATGACAGATCTGCCAATTGTGCAGCTCGTGGGCGTGAATGCCTGGAAAGAATCCGACACCGACTATGAACAGATGATGACCGAAGAGGGCTTGGCTGAAGTGGCGACATATGCTCGGGGCATTGGCCCTTACCTCGGCTTACTTCTCGATGAGTCTGGCAATCCTAAAAACCTCAAACTCATCGAATACGCTAAAGAGCTAGGGCTTGAGATACATGCCTACACATTTCGCTCAGACCAGTACCCAACGCAGATGGGAAGCTTTGAAGATTTCGTCACTCTCTTTCACCAGCAAATCGGCATCACTCGCTTTTTCGCTGATCAACCAGATCTTGTGAAAAGCTACGTTCAACCAAAAAATTAACCCTCGAAAACGAAAACTCTTAACTCATAGGTAGTCTAGGTAAAAATGGCCCACTTGAAGCGTGAATCCAAAACTGTTCTGGTACGCCCACTCACACTAAGAGATTTTGCTGCATGGAGAGAGGGCGAACTCGGCAAACTGCCACGCCAATCAATCTGGGACAGTGAACCATTGCAAAAGAGCAAACTGAGCAAAAAACGTTTTGAGGCTATCATTGCGAAACAAAGAGCGTTTCGAAAAGACGACCGCTATCATATCTTCGGAGTTTTTGAAAAGGCCACAGGTCATCACATCGGCTACGTTTCGGCCATGAATGTGGTGAGAAGTGTGACTCAGTCGGCTTTCTTGGGCTACAACATTCACAATTCACACTGGCGGAAGGGCTACGCAAAAGAGGCCTTAAGACTCTTCTTTGATATCGCCTTTACCGAACTCAAGCTTCACAGGTTAGAAGCCGGAATCGAGCCGAAGAATGGCCCATCAATTCAGGTTGTAAAATCTCTGAACCTACGCAAAGAAGGCCTGAAGAAGCGAGCTGTGTTCTTAAGAGAAAAATGGCAAGATCTCGTTATCTACTCAGTGACCTGTGAAGAGCTCGGCTATTCATTTCGAGGCAACCCTCGTAAAGGCAATTAGCTCTCGAAGACCTAGCGTTACTGATTGATGACCTGAAAGCCTTTCATGGAAGGCTCTTCTTCGCACCCTGATCCTGCAAATAATACTCCGTAGCTGGTGCCAAATTGAGTATCTGCAGCTCTTCACCTATAAACAGAGATCTAGGGGAAAGGAAGAATTATGTCACGCTTCTTGAAGCTCACTCAGCTTATCATTTTGTTATTCTCGATAAATTCAAATGCGCAGCTCGCCGATTTTGCAGGCTACGAAGACCTTGAGGCCTGCCCTTTCTCTGAGCCTCTCGATCAATATGAGGTGCCAACAAAGATTTCAAATGGCTCTTTGCTTTATGCAGGCCAATGTATGGACGCCGCTCGATTTCGACCGCCGGTTTTGATTGAAGACTCTAAAAGTAATCTGAAGTTCGCAAACTATCTTCATAACCATGAAAAACAAGGCGCCAAGTACTACATCGCTGAGATTCAGAAAGCGGCTAAGATCGACGCCGTATTTTTTCATATCGTGCGTTTCGCAACTGGAGTCAAAGGTGTGACGGCCGCTCACACTCAGTTTCGTGTGCGATTTGCAGACCCAAAGGCTGTCAAACTAACCGCTCAGGTGGGCGGTGACGTGGTTTACACAAACGACGTGGTGATCTCTTATGAAGCCTCTCGTCCAAAAGATGTCGCTTACAATTTTGCTGCAGGCGTAGTCGACAATTACCTACTGGTGGGCCGTGTGCTGTCGGGCCGGCAGCGTCTCGATGAGAGCTACGCCAACGAAACTGAGCAGTATTTGCTTCAGTTTCCAGAAGAGTCTGACAGCTGGACCCTACTCTCAAGTGCTCTTAACGATGCCAATGACATCGTCTACAAGCAATTTTATGACACTCTAAGACCCAACTGTACGACTAAGGTCTTTGATCTTTTTGATGCCGTTCCAAGTTTAAAGCAACAAGGCTTTGACCCATTCTTGACGGAACTGGGACCCAATCCTATTGCGGCACCTTCTATTGCAGCCATGAGAGAACGTAACATTTTAAAGGCTTGTTACAGCAACTTGAGAACCGAACTTGATGATCAAGCCGCTAAAGAGATCGCTTGCCCAGAGGAAAAAACTCCCGACTTCCCTCTGCTGGCCCAAGTCGATGGCTTTCCTTACAGCGTGGTCATCGCCTCTGAATCAGAGTTTGGCAATGAAGAGGCTTTGCTCAAGGCCAAGTCTGTGGCTTACCAAATTGCTCCTCAGGTGGTGGCTAACTTGTATGCTTCGCTTATGCTGGTCTCAAGCGAAGAAGAATTCTCTATTCTTAAAACTCTTGCTCGATTGGCTCCAACGCTGAAATCAGCTTTAGAAAAAGTCAACTCTGAGCTTACCGACTCACCGGCCTCTCTGTCTCTTTATCTGATGCCTTGGTCAGGTGAAGGGTCGAGCGTTGATGTTATGAAAGCCCTCAACGTGCCGGCAAAGCTTCCATCACAAACCTACGAAACTGACTACAACGTGCTCTCGCAAAACGAGAGAGACGGAATGTACGCAGTTATCGACTCTAACAAGAACTCAGAGTTGCCAGTTCACTTGCTTAGCGTGGCACTTCACATGACTCTTATCAAAGACGCCTCGACTGCCCAAATTCAGATACTCGGCCAATTGAAGCCCCAAACTAAACCTCTAGCTGTTGAAAATGATCAGGTGGAAATCACAGAACTCGTGGTGCCCAAACCATCTCAAAGTTTCGTTGAACCAACACTAGTGCTGCTGAACCTCGATCAGGAGCTTGGCGGCGACCTCCCTCAGCTAAAGGCTGAATTCGGGCCATATGCTTACGCAGATGTTTTTGGTGCCTCTAGTCACCTAGGGCAACTCGCACTCGGCAAAGGTGATTGTGAACTAAGAACACAAAGCACGCCGAAGCTCTCTGGCAAGGCAAGCGCACTAAAGGCCCTAACTGGCTTCGGCCTCTTTAACTGGGTCAATATCGACTTTCAAGTTGCAGGAGTTGAGTTTGATCTCGAAAAGTTGAACGTGAGATCACTAGACCTAAAGCTTAGAACTGCCGTTACATCATGTGCCGAATCTGAAAGTGTGAACGCTCAGTTCTCTGCTGAAGTGAACAAAATGCTTGAAGGCTTAAAAGATGATGCCGCTGAAAGAGGCGAAAGTGCCGCCATGTCTATCATCAACAAGTTACTTAGCAATAACGATGAGAAAGAGGTTCCAGGCTTCAGTGAGGGGCAACCTTAACAACCTAAGCGCCCGAGCCGAAATTGGTGAATTTTAACGAGTTCTCCACTGAGACCTTATCAAAAGCGACTCCAAACTCTCGGCGGGCTGCATTCATCCAGGCCACTTTACCGATGATCCTATGCTGCCTTTTGCCATCGTCTGTCGCCACTAAGATGTGAACTACTTCACCTTGCTTGAGCTCTAGCTGCCTATAGACTGCTCTTAGGCCACCCTGTGAAATGTCGAGCACTCTAACTGTGGTATTTTGCTTAGATGTAGCCGTGTTCATCCGACAATCTTGACTCATTCGGTGCCGAAAGTGCTTACGAACAAATACTTTTTGCCCCAGAGACATCTTGCGCATGATTGGCTGTAAATCCTGTAGCTCCAAACCTGCATCAACGATGGTGCAGCGATCTAACTTCATAGCGCAGAATTGTTCGCGCATGTCAGGTGTAATACCTTTGCCAACGAAAACAACCCTGGCCTTTTCAAATCTAGAATGGAACTCATCAAGCTTTTCAAGATTAAGGTCGTTCAATGACTCATCAACGATTACCACCAAGGCCATACTCCCAGACGACAACAAGCTATAGATTTCACTCATATGCGTATGAATGGTTGTATGAGATCCCAGCTGAGTGTTGATCTGACTGGTAACTTGAAATCTCAAACGACTTGGTTTTCCCACGACTGCGATATTTGCCATTTTGATCCCCCTAAATGAACACTCACCTTAGTTCTCAAAACGAGAACGATTATTAAGTCTTTATTTTTGCAAAGCTTGTACCTATCAAATCGACCACTTTCGTTTTCGAGGGCATCTGATGCCAAAGGCTTTGACACTTTGTTAAGAATATCTGCGGAACACAACACCACATCGTCACAAAAAGTTCATTTTGAGACTTGAGCACCGCTCCATAAACTTTCGTCACCTTTTTTATCGAGACGAGCGAACTCAAAACAAACGCAAGTAAACTTCGTCTTCAACTTTTTTGTTTTTTTACGACGACGAGTTAAATCAGTTTCTGTTTTTAACATTTTTGACAGCGGATAGGCCGTTGACCTACCTCTAGTTCCAACAAACAAACAACAAACAAACTAACAAACACAACAAACTAACTGAGGGGAACTAACATGAAACTACTTATGGTCCTTGCAGGCCTAATGATGTCTGCACAAGCTTTCGCACTTTCTTGGGAAGAAGTTAAAGCCAACCCGGCTCGCTACAGAATCGAATCACCACGCGTGTATTTCTCGCCTGGCGTTTCAAAAAGACTAGTAGACTGGGGTGGAAGTCCTGCAACTTGTATCGCTGGCGACCAAATCTATGGTGGTGAGCACCAGCGCTGTATGGCTAGCGGCAACGACGACGACAACTACACTCGTTGGAACTGCCCTAAAGGTAAGCTTAAAACTTTCCAACTTTATAAAGACATCGTTGGCACACGTACAATCTGCTTGGATAACGATGACGATGGCGATGCTTTTAACTGCAAAAGACCTAAAACGCTTCCATATGAAATTGAAACTAACGTGAAAGTTTCTATCTACAAAAAGAATCAAATCGACGATGACGACACGTTGTCTGAAAGACACCAGGCCTATGTTGGTCACGTTAGAGTTCAGCTTCCACAGTGTAACTAAGCTATAAAATTGTCTTAATTACCCAATTTGACCGGTGAAATATGTACTTCACCGGTCATTTTTTCATTCGAGCCCCCAACACTTTGATTAATACACTGCTTCCTGAATAGCGTTTCCAATTAAGGGGATACAATGTTTGCAACTCTAGGGGTTATTCTTACACTGTTGATCAGCCAGGTCGCCACCGCTGACATGCAAATCAACGTAAGCCAAGATGGTACCGACACCGTAGAAATACGGATGGTGTCAAACATACGGTTGACCGAAAACCTAAGTGTGGCTGGCAACTGGATCTGTCACGACGGCCTGCACATCTATTTTAACTCTGAAGACAGCTGTAAAGATTCAAACAAGAGTGACAACAATCTCTACAAACACAATTGCACTGGCTCTTTAGAAATCATTCCGATTCGTGAATTAGAGTTCATATACATAAATGCCGAGCGGCAGAAGTTTATGACTCGCTTTTACAAAGTGTCTACCGACTACAACCAGCAAAAGGTAACCCTTTCTAAGAGCGATTACGAGCGACTAGCTGAAATCAGGTCACTTTCTGAAATTGAATACAAAGTGTCTGAAATTGAAGAACTCGAGGTGGCAACATGCGAAAACCGCAGACTTTACCCACCTACAAATATACTTGCTGAAGAAAGAGACGGCAGCACTCGAGAGAAGTACATCTCTCAAGCACTACTTAAGGCAGGCTTACCAATTGTGAATTCACCTTTTGGCCGAACTGAGTCGATCTCTTTAGACAGCCCTCTAAGGCAAATCGAAATCTCAGCACCAAAAGCGAGTCTATTTAAGTTAAATACGCTTCAATCATTTCCGATGGCCGAGAAGCTCTTTGAGCCTGAGAAGGCTGTCGGTGATCAAGAAGAACGAGCCTCAGAGGGACTAAAATCGCCTTTTTGCAATTTCGCCTACAGTACAGACCGAATTTGGTTTTTAGCTGGAGGCGGAGGCCACGTTGGTGGAGGGGGCTTTAGCGCCTTTGACACTGACCGACTCCAAGAGATCTCGCGAGATCTTTGGCTGGAGCCAACAGTAGACAACAAACAACTCGAAAACTATTTGAAAAAAGAGTACGACCCGAATGTTCGGCTTTTTGAAACCGGATGTGGAGGGGCTGAACTTTAAAATCGAGCAAAATACTTAGGGGAAACGGTTTTGCTAGAGAACTATGCCAAAGTGACGCCAATTGGGGGAGACTCTCACCCAGTGCTGGCACACTTGCAACAGGTCATCAATGAGTTCTTGGAGAAGAATCCAAGACTCTCAATCAATGCGATGTCGAAACGTTGCTCGGTAAGTGAGCCAACATTGAGAAGAATCGCAAAGGGGAAAGTGAAAACTCTCCCCAACGTCACAACGATTGTCGACATTTTATCTTATGTTCACAAGACTAACTCACTCAAAGAGCTGGTTTTTGCGAACCCTGGGCCCATTTCAGAGTTTTTGAAAGAGCAGTTCCCTGCGGTTAGAGATCTCACAGCCGACACCAAATTCAGTGAAAAACTGAACAAGTCGATTAGCGACTCTACCTCGTTTGTGATCTACAACTTGGCTTGCTCAGAGCGCGGAACGAGCGAAGAAGAGGTACTTAATCTTTTTGGTCACCTCGGCATGCATCGATTAGAAGAGCTGATACTTGACGAGGTACTAGAACAAAAGGGTGATCGCTTTTTTGCAATACACTCTACATGGAGCTCTGGCCCAGAATTGTCAGCAAAGCACATCAAGACTCTTGCTGACTTTATCAAGCCTTCGAAAATCAAAGAAAATAGTATGCACACGCCTATGTTTGCGAACTTCACCGGCTCTATAACAAAAGAAGCCTATGAAAAGATCATTCGTATCAACCGGGCCGCATACAGAAAAACTGTAGAAGTCTTGCATGCCGATGAGTCAGCCGGTGACATACCAGTGTTCTTTTTGGGTGCGATCGACACGCTTTCTGCCTATGCGGCCTATGAGTACAAAGACGACGACAAAGACGAGTCAAAATCAGAGTGATGTTATGAGTTTGACTGACTCAGAGGCAGCGGCGAAACCAAAAGCCCCCGTCAAAAAAGAGATCGAGCCCATACCTGTGTTGCAATCAAGTGGCATGGAAGGCCTCTTGTCAGGCTGAGTGGTGACTTCGCCATTTGGCAGAGGAAATGCGCTCTCCTCTCTTGAAAATACACACCTCACACCAAACTCTTGCTTCATATCCCTAGAAAAGCCGTAATCGTTACGAAGTTTACGACGCGTTTTTTGAAGAAGTCTATCGCCCTGAGAAAATGCCAGATCAGAGGCACTAATCTGGGTTGGGTCTATCTTGCCTGCAGAGCCACCAGCCACAACCGTCGGCAGCCTTCGCTCTTTACAAGTGGCGATGAGTAAACACTTTTGCTCCAGCTGGTCTGTGGCATCAATTACAGCTGAGTAAGAGTGCCCAAGAATATGATCGCAAGTGTCTTGGTCAAAGCGCTCATGCAGAAGCTCGACATTTAACTCAGGGGAGATCAGATTCAACCTTTGCTTCATCACATCTATTTTTTGCTGGCCGATAACTCCATCGAGTGAATGAATCTGCCGGTTGACGTTGCTCTCACAAATGTCATCGTAATCGACCAAGGTCAATTTACCTACACCCGATCGAGCCAAAGCTTCAGCTGCCCACGAACCAACTCCACCAATACCAACAATGCAGACATGGCTCCTCACAAGCTTTTCAAATTTTGTCTGGCCAACCAGTCTTTTGATGCCGCCAAAGCGAAAGTCGAAATCCAAAGCTACACTCCCGTACACAATGAAGAAGCCGCCGAAAAGAGAATCTGGGCTACTCTTACTAGAGACCCAGTTTTAAGAAGTTTTGACGTGCCCTGTCAACTAACTCCTGCTCAGCTACCCCAGTAAGGCTTGAGACACCGCTAATCACGCGACTTAAAGCCGAGAAATCATAGCCTTCAGGCTCTGCTAGAGAATGTGGCTGATCTGTTTCGAACAATAGGTGCTGTTGAACTTTCTTATTCAGGAGGCAATTTTTCAACTTTTTGTACCCCGGCTTCAGAACGGCAGGGCCCACTGAAATTTTTAGACCGCATTCTATATAGCGCAACGCCGCCTCAGCCGACCCTGAAAAACCATGAACAAAACCTGAAACCCCAGAAAACTTTCTCAACTCTTTCAAGGCTAAGTCATCAGCAGAGACCAAGTGAAGAATCACTGGTAACCCGGCAGTCTGAGCAGCCCTCAGAAGCCTAGAAAAAACCTTCAACTGCAACTCGATCGTGGCTTCGTTAGACACTCTGGCCTTGTCGAGACCTATCTCACCAATCATTTTCAATTGAGTAGGCCTGCCTTCAATGAGGCTCTCTACCTGACTCAATTGATCAAGAACCTCGGCATCTCTTTGACCTTCTGAGAGTTCCGACACCGCCCAAGGGTGAAAACCGACACACCCCACAGCTTGGGGAGCTAATTCAG
>JABSOQ010000057.1 GCA_013216195.1 Bdellovibrionales bacterium | reverse complement strand
TGTTTGGCTACGAATAAGGGGCTTTTACAGGCGCAGAGAAAGCCAAAATGGGCAAGTTTGACTTGGCTGATGGCGGCACTTTGTTTTTAGATGAAATTGGCGACATGAGCTTAGAGGCTCAGGCTAAGGTTTTGCGAATTTTGCAAGAGCATCGATTTCAGAGGGTCGGTGGCAATGACAATATCGAAGTCGATGTGCGCGTAATTGCTGCCACTAACAAAGACCTCAAAGCTGAAATTGCTGAGGGCCGTTTCCGTGAAGATCTCTACTACCGCTTGAATGTCGTACCCTTTCAAGTGCCGGAGCTCAGAGACAGACGGGCCGACATCCCAGGCTTGCTAGATCATTTTGCAAGAGACTTTGCAAAATCAAGCGGCATGTTTTTAAAGCAGTTTACTGATAAGGCCCTCGTTGCCTTGATGAATTACACATGGCCAGGTAATGTTCGTGAGCTGAAGAATTTTGTCGAGCGAGTTTACATCTTGACCCCTGGTGAAGAGGTTGATTTGCACGATTTGAGGTTTGCTGGTCTTGTAGAAACTCAGAGTGAGTCGGGCTCCGACGATATGAACTTTCGTGAGGCTCGCGCAAAATTTGAAAGAAGTTTTCTGGAGCAGAAAATTACTGAGAACAACGGAAACATTTCCAAAACAGCTGAATCGATTGGTCTGGAGCGCAGTTACCTGCACCGAAAGATCAAATCATACGGTATTGAGGTTTAGAAATAAGAGATGAAGTGGTCACAAACTCACCTGTACACGATCAAAGAAGTTCCATCTGATGCTGAGATTCCAAGCCACCGATTGTTAGTGAGGGGCGGCTACTTAAAAAAGCTAGCCCCAGGTATTCACTCCTACGGCCCACTTCTTTTGAGATCGATTCGTAAATTCGAACAAATTGTAAGAGAAGAGATCGAACGCGAGGGCGGAGCTGAAATCTTGATGCCGATGGTTCAGCCAAAAGAATTGTGGGATGAGTCTGGCAGATGGAACGCCATGGGCGACATCATGCAGAGGCTGAAGAACCACAAAGGGCACGAGTTCTGCTTAGGTGCAACTCATGAAGAGGTGATTACCGATTATGTGCGACACGATGTGAAGTCTTACCGTGATCTACCAGTTATCTTGTTTCAGGTTCAGACCAAATTTCGCGATGAGATTCGTCCAAGATTTGGTTTGATGCGTGGGCGAGAGTTTATCATGAAAGATGCCTACTCTTTTGATCGTGATAAAGAAGCAGCGCTTGTGAGCTACAAGAAAATGCACTCGGCTTACTCCAAAATTTTTAATCGCCTTGGTGTTGAGTTTCGAGTGGTAAGAGCAGACAGCGGTGACATTGGTGGAGATTTAAGTGAAGAGTTTCATTTGCTTGCCGATTATGGTGAAGATTTATTGTTGGTGGCAGAGCAGGGCGACTTCGCAGCCAATGTTGAGGTTTGCCCGGCTATCGATGCTGAAGAAAAAGTCGACAGCAGCGAGCTACTGCCTGTAGAGGAATTTGAAACTAAGGGTTTGAAGAAGATCTCGACTCTTGCGAAGTCACTTGATGTGGCCGAGAGTGAGCTAGTGAAGTCGTTGTACCTAAGTGCTGCTGGGCCTGATGATTCAGACCTCAAAGCCATCTGCGTACTTCTTAGAGGAGACGACGAGCTTAACCCTATCAAGTTAAAGAAGCAGCTGGATCTCAAGTTTGAGCCTCGGCCTTTACATGAGAAAGAAGTGAAAGAGGTCACCGGCGCGTGGCCGGGTAGTTGTGGGCCGGTAGGTTTGACTATCCCGATCTACGCGGACAACGGAATCAGGCATATGAAGAACATGGTGGTCGGGGCGAATAAAGACGCCTATCACCTGCGCAATGTGAACTTTGATCGCGATTTCAAGGTCACCGAGTTTGCTGATCTCCGCATGGCTCATGCTGGTGATAAAAACCCCGATGGTGAGGGTGTTCTGCGGGAAGTGCGCGGTATTGAAGTTGGCCACATCTTCTACCTTGGAACCAAGTACTCTTCGACTATGAATGGCAAGTATCTAGATGATGAGGGTGCCGAGCATTTGATGGAGATGGGGTGTTACGGTGTCGGTGTTACTCGCTCTGTGCAAGCTGTGATTGAGTCTTCTCATGACAAAGATGGCATCATTTGGCCACTGTCTGTTGCACCTTTTGCCGTGCACATTTGTTTGCTCGACCCGTCAGATGAAAAAGCCTCTGGTTTGGCTCAAGAGATTTATGATGGGCTTCATGCAAATGGCTTTGATTGCTTGCTCGATGACCGTGAGGAGAGGCCTGGCCCTAAATTCAAAGATGCTGATCTTTTGGGTATGCCCCTTCGGATCAACATTGGAGCTAGAGGCTTGAAGAACAATGAGATCGAGCTTGTACCTCGTGCCACGGGAGAGATGAGCAAGGTGGCTACTGAGCAAGCACTAGAAAAGACTCTCGAATGGTTGAGGTCGCAGTCTTAGGCTGCGCTGGTTGCTTTTAACTACACTAGAGAACCTGGTCTGAGCGTTTGCTCACCAGAGCAATTCGCCTTGTTCTTCGCATTTTACGGTCGCAATCCCGATTCGAGCTACGGTGTGAATTGCCATAGTGAAGGCGAGGTCGTTACCAATGACATCGTCATAAGAAAATTGCTTAAACTCGTCATCTCGATTTCTGCCAAGCTCATCTACTGAATCACGAGCAGCTTGTTCGTCTAAAGCCGGTGGAAGTGTTGGTGAAGAGATTTTGCCTCTCAAAAAGTTCGAGTTGTTGAGGATGACTTCTCGGTAAACTCTGCGCGCCGCTCTCTCGTAAGCTACCGATTCATCTTCGCCAAATGCGCTCGCTGACGGATACAGCGGGTTGTAGCAGAACACGGCTCCTTCAGATTCGAGATAGTCTTCGGGCAGCTCCCCTGGTGGAGCTTCGAAAATTGATCTGACGATATCAGGTGCTTCCATAAATCTTCTCACAAGTTCTTGCTGGCTAGGGCCACTATCGCTTTGGGCAATACTTACAGTCGATGACCAAAATATAGCGAACAAAAACATCGGTTTTGCCTTCATCTCGAACTCCTTGCGCGAGAGAGTTAAATTTTGAATTCATCCCCGGGCAATGCAAGGGAGAGTCCAGAAGAATTCGGCCAGATCACACTCGGGATCATGGCTTTATATCTGCTAAGTAAGGCCTGATTCTTTGAGAGAGCAATGGTAAGGTTTTAGAATGATGGTTTTTGAGATAGGTCTGATGGTGTTTGCGGTTTGTCTTGGGCCGGTAATCTTGTCTGTTTTTGCTTTGAGAGGGTGGCCCCTCGAGCATACGGGAGGCTTAGCCTCACTTTTGTGGGTGGCGGCGGTCGTCTATTTTCACCCGGGTTTGTTTGCTTTTCTGACAGCCCTTGCCGCGGTTTGGTGTGGCTTTTCAGTCTCAGGTTTTTTGACTTTGTTTTTGGTACTCAAGGGGCAGTCGCTCAAGCAGGTGCTTATAGGCAGTCAGGTGGTAGCCCTTCAGTCGCTAGTTTTCTCTGCTCTGTTTGGGGGCTTGCTGACTGGTGTTCGTTGCGGAGTAACAAGTCTTATGCAGTAGGCAGCGCAAGCTAACAGACAGTGGTTTTTGTTTTTCTGGTAATGGTCAATTGACCGATGCAGCTTGGCTACGGGTTCAGTGAGAGTTAAGTTGCTAGTTCTGTAACAAATTAGGAGTTCGCATGAGCATACTCAGTCCAGAAATATTGAACAAGGTAAGAGCTTTAAAAGCTGTTGTTTTCGATTGCGACGGTATCATGACCAATGGGCAAGTGTTTTATGATGGCCAGGGCAATTGGGTTCGTTTGTTCAATATTTTAGATGGGATGGGAGTCAAACGCCTGCAGGCTGATGGCTTTCATATCGGTATGATCACCAATTCTGATTCTGATGACATTAGAGCTCGCTGCAAAAAGTTGGGTATTGATGATCTCTATGAGGGTGTCGCT
Source organism: Bdellovibrionales bacterium (assembly GCA_013216195.1). Classification (GTDB taxonomy): domain Bacteria; phylum Bdellovibrionota; class Bdellovibrionia; order Bdellovibrionales; family UBA1609; genus JABSOQ01. Next base: position 18,425 of record JABSOQ010000057.1, on the reverse strand, counting down.
GAAAAGGGTGAATGCCTGGCTGATTTTTGTAAGAAGCATAGCTTGGTAGAGGCTGAAGTGGCCTACATGGGTGATGATCTGCCAGATATTCCTGTTCTCAGCCGGGTTGGCTTTGCTGTCACGGTGCCCCATGCCCTTGAGGCCGTGAAAGAGGTGTCGCACTTGGTAACTCAAAAGCAAGGGGGGATGGGAGCTGTTCGCGAGGTTTCCGAACTCATTTTGTCAGCCAAATCGTCAGCCCAAGAGCTCTAGAAAACCAGCCGTTGATTGTCGATCGGTAATAAGTTACCACATTGAAAATATTCCGAGGAGTTCGTCTTTGTACCAATTTAAGCCCGTGCCTAATCCTGTAAGTTTTAAGTCTGATCACCAAGATTTCTCATGGGGAAAATGCGATCGTTTTCCAATATTTGCAGGCCCAGATATTGTCGAAGACGAGGGGATGGTTCTTGAGGTCGCTCAAGAGATGAAGCGCATCACAACAAGCCTTGAAATTCCATGGGTGTTTAAGAGTTCTTTCGACAAGGCGAACCGCCAAAGTGTCGACAGTTACCGAGGCCCTGGTATGGAGAAAGCTCTCGATATTCTAGCGAACACAAAAGCAAAAGTCGGTTGTGACCTTATTACAGATGTGCACGAGACAAAGCAGATTCAGCGAGTGGCTGAAGTCGCAGACGTGATCCAGATTCCGGCATTTCTTTGCAGACAAACCGACCTTGTGGTCGAGGCTGCAAAAACTGGTAAAGTACTTCATCTTAAAAAAGGCCAATTCATGGCTCCTGCTGATATGCTCTCAATTGCTAAGAAGGCCGAGAGCGTGGGCAACAACAACATCTTACTTTGTGACCGCGGAACTTTCTTTGGGTACGGCAGGCTAGTGAACGACTTTCTTGGTCTGGTCGAGATGAGAGGGCTAGGCTACCCGACAGTCATGGACTGCACGCATTCGACTCAGTTACCTGGTGCCACTGGTAAATCAAGCGGCGGTCGTGGAGACCTTGTTGGTGTGCTTGCCAAAGCCTCACTAGCTGCAGGTGTTGACGGTCTATTTTTGGAGGTTCACCCTGATCCATCGAAAGCGCTTTGCGATGGTCCGACCTCTGTGCCTTTGGGTGAAATGGAGGCCTTGCTCAAGCAGTGTAAGGCTATCTGGCAGAACGCTCATTCTTGAGCTCGGCTAAAAACGGTCAAAGCGATCGAGACCAGCCCACCTTTGAGGGGCTAGCTGGCAACTTAAAGCCTTGGGGTGCTCCTCTCATTTATGTTGTGATATGCTATGTGATTACGAAGCTTTGGCTCGTGGCCCTAGTCGTTTATGGAGTCTTTACGAACCAAACAAATCATACAGGCTTGCCCTTCTGGGGTATTTCTGTCGCAGTGACAGTCGGCTCAATTGGAAACCTATTCTTTTTGAAATCTCAGTTCGCGAAGTGGACCCTTGTTTGGTTGGTGCTGCTATGGGTGGTCATCATACTGTTTGACCATTGTCAGATTCTTTTGCCTTATGAAGATTGGCTAAAGCAAGGCATGCCGGTAGAAAAAGGAGTGTGCTGGCAATAAAAAAGCCGCCCTTTAAATGGCGGCTTCAGATTCAATGATAAAAGCGAGAAGCAGTTAGTTCGGCTGGCACTCACTAGTGATCAAGTTGATCACATCGTTCTCAACCAGGTTGTCGATGCTTTTTCTCACAACGCCTTGGTTCTGAATCGCAACACCTTTGATCTCAACTCCAGCTTTGTTTTGATAGTTCTTTCTGCCATTAAGTGTGTTGAAGCTGCAGTTCATAGGGTCGTACTCTTGCAAGCTGTCGTACTCCGAGTAGTCCATGCCGGCAAACATGAATTGCCCTTCTCTGTAGGCAACCACAACATCTTGGGCCCATTTGCTTCGCCCAGCTCCGAAGTGCTCTGAGTGAATGTTAAGAGAGTCAGGTTTATTATCAAATTTGCGAATCGTAAGAGATGGTTCTCCAACAGAGAAGAACTTACCCGCGACTTTGTAGATCAAATTTGTCGAGTGGGCAGCAAGGTAGCGGTCACCATGTCTTTCGCCCGTGCTCAGCTGGATTACTAGCTCAAAGTACTCCTCTGAGTTGGGGTTGTCGACGATGTAAGCGAGGTCTGAGTAGCCGTCGCCATTGAATTCGCCACGAACAGCATCGTAAACATGTGTGATGTTTTGGGCATTTGCAGTTAAGCCAACAAAAACTGAAGCTGCCACTATAAGTGATTTGATCATCTCTCTGGTCTCCTTGTTAAAAATGAGTAGATACTCAAAACTTTTGAACGCCCTTAACCTAGTGAAGCTTTATGCCTCATGCCATCAATTGTGTGGTCGTTAGAAAGTCTTCACCTGTCGCAAGTAGGGTTTTCATGCATCAAATCTTAATTGAAGCCGCTTTGGTTGGATTGGCAGAGGCCTAAAGGCACCGAAATCGCTCATGTTTTGGTAATTGAGCGCTTGCATAAGGCTTTCTAAATGTAGCGGCTTAGTGATAGGCTGCTCACAGCAGATTTTCGAAAAGCGCGAAAGGATCAGGCTCGTGTTGAGTGAAAGACCAGTTTTTGTAGCCCTAGATGTTGATGATCGAGACCAGGCCGTGAGCTTAGCTAAACAGCTCAAGGGAATCGTTGGAGGTTTCAAGTTAGGGCCGAGGCTGTTGGTGAAAGAGGGCGAGTCTCTCATCAAAGACATCGCAGCCCACGGCCCAGTTTTTGTAGACAACAAGTACTATGATATTCCGAATACTATGGAGTCAGCCGTCAGGGCGACATTTGAGGCTGGAGCGAGTTTTTGTACAGTGCACGCCACTTGTGGAGAGGAGGCCTTAACAAGGCTTGGAGCTCTCGAGCAAGATTTGTGTGAGACACGTCCATTTTTGGTGATCGCGGTTACAATTCTTACCAGCTTCTCTCCTGAGACCATGCCATCAGTTTTTGCAGACAAAAAGATACGTCAGCATGTGATCGATCTAGCAAAGTTGAGTTACTCCTGCGGTGTGCACGGAATCGTCTGCTCTCCCTACGAGATTGCAGATATTGACCTTGCGATTCCCGATTCATTTATTGTTGCTCCCGGCGTGAGAATGCCTGAAGACAATGTGGCAAATGATGATCAGAAGCGGGTGATGTCACCTCGAGAAGCTCTAAAAGAGGGGGCTTCTGCTCTAGTGATCGGAAGGCCGATTGTTGCAGCTGAGGATCCTGTAGGCGCAGCCAAAAGAATTATGGAATCGATTGAAGGGAGTTTCTGTTGAGAAGGGGTGCAAGTAAGGGTGGTGCCAAGAGAAATACTGGTGCTGCACGCTCAACGAAAAAAACTGCTGATCGGCCCTCTAAGGGTGGAGTTTCTAAGTTCACTGTTCCCAAGGGCTCTAGGTTGGTTCCGGGTACTCATGCTGTTCTCGAGGCCATTTCAGTGCGGCCCGATGCAGTTTCTCAGATATTTGTTAAACCCGGTTTTGAATCGGCTCCTGAAGTTGCCAACCTGAAAGTCAGGGCTGACCGTGCCGGCATTTCTTGGTCTGAAGTTAGTCTGAAAGACATGGACAAAATTTATCATGGTCACCAGGGCCTGATGGCTGTCGTCACTGAAGACCCTGAGGTCGATTGGGGAGATTTAAAAACCAAAGAATACAGTCAGGTTCTTGTTCTTGATGGATTAGAGGATCCACACAATTTGGGCGCTATTCTGAGGACGGCTTGGCTCATGAAGGTTGATGCGATCTTTGTACCCGAAAACAGAGCTGTTCAGTATTCGCCGGCGGCTATGAAAGTGGCGAGTGGTGGAGCAGAGCACGTGCCGATAGAAGCTGAAAATAATCTACCCTCGGTGATAGAGTCGTTAAAAGACTTGGGCTACTGGTTCTATGGTCTATCTCATAAAGGTGACCAAGACATCTGGGAGATTGATTTTCCTGAGAAGATAGCGTGGGTGATTGGTTCAGAAGCGAAAGGCATTCGTAAGTCTGTGGCCAGGGCCTGTGATGATTTGGTTCGCATCCCTCAAGCTTCGCCAGGTGCAAGTTACAACGCCTCTGTATCAGCGGGCATCGCCATGGCAGAGATCGCTCGGCAGCGGGTAGTGAAGGGCTTGAGCTTCTAGTAGTGTTGACTGGCGTCAATTCGCATTTCTTCTGGCAGCAAAGCTTCGATATCAGCAATGTGCCTCTTGAGTTTTGCGAACTCTTTTTTGCACATTGCGAAATACTTCGGAGTGGTCTCGTACCAGTAAACCTGTAATGAAGTCTCTGGCGACTGATGCTCGGGGTTTGTGAGCCGTAGCAGTTGGCGCTGCAGCCAAACAGAGGTCGGCACATCGAAAGCCTTCTTCATTGAGGGGCTATTTCTAAGTGTCTCCACGCGTGCGAGCAGAAAGTGTAGCAGCCTGAGGTCGTGAAGCGATAGCTCTTCGATACCTCCAAGTAGCGGGTCATTGTAGATCTCCATTATTCGATTCAGCTTACTTACGTAAAAAGCGAAGGTCAGAACGGTATTGTGCCGAGTCTCATTGAAGTTGTTAAATAGGCCCGCTTGAAATCTCTGATTAGTGTGTGCAACCAGGTGGGCGAACTCAATCTCGAGCTTGTCGTAGAAGGTTTTCACAACTTCTCGGTTGTAGATGCTCTCGGCTGAGGAGGCCTCTTCTCGAGTTTCTACTTGATCAGGTAAAATGGCCATGAGCTGGGTTCGCTGGGTGCTAGTTAGCTCGAGCTTTGGTACGGCAAGCCTTTCGCGTAGTCTTTCGAACTCAGGGTGCTGCACCAGAAAGTAAAGCTGCAAAAAGGGAGTGAGTGCCTCTTCGTAAAGCTCAGGCTGGTAGTTGGCTTTGATGTAATCAATCACTTCAATAGAGCCGGCGTAGTACTGCTCTAAAAATAGTTGCATATGCTCAGGGCGGCTCTCTTCTGTTGGCAGCTTGTTCTTCACGATTAAGAGGCCATAGAGGTAGGCTATGTTGAGTGCGTACTTCAGTTGGTCATCAAACAAGCTATCTCGAGGGGAGAGGTAGCCTGGGCCTTGCCGTTGCCTTGAGGTTCGTGCAGCATTCAGAGAAAGAACTTCAGCTGGGTTATTGGTTTCGATCTCGTTATGAGAGAGGGCTTTAAGGGCACGTGTTTCATCAGGTGATTGGTGACCGAATAGTGAAATCACATTGCCGAATTCCATTTCGTCACCACAACTCATCGTGAGAGCGGGTTGGCTAAGGGTCAGGCAGAATACCGCTAAGCCCATAAGAGCGCTGGCGCTGTATTTTATCATTCTTGGGGCTCTCCTTGAAGTGCTCCAGATAGCAGATCATAGCCAAGCAAATTCAGCTTGGGGTTGAGCTCTGAGGGAGCTGTTGCCTCAACTGTGGTTTGCATCTCTTCGATTGCGGCATTTAGGCCCTCTAGGCCCAGGTTGCCACAACCAGCTTGAATGTTAATGAGGGCATCAAATGACCGTTCTGTGTTGTAAAAGCGGTGGCCGACTCGAGATGGGCCTTTGATGTAGCTAGAGCCAGGCTCATAGCTCACGATATCGTCTTCGTGAAACATATCGAGTTTCGATTTGCTCTCTTCGATTTGTTTCAAGATATCTGCGTTGAGGCCATGAACAATCTCTGCCAAGAACTGATCAGTAGGCATTTCTAAGCTAGTGGGGGCGGCATCCGTCGTTTTTGTGTCTCCAGGGATTAATTTGGTGCCATTCTCTGGGTCAAAGGTACCAAAAAAGTAAAGTGTGTCATACTGGCCGTCTTCTAGCTCGTTCAAAAAGTAAATCTCCACTTTCGGGAACTCGCCCCACCGCTCATAGTTCTTGATTTCATTGGCATTTAAAAAACTGACCTTGGGGGTGATGTGAAGCTCTAGGTCTGCTGACATGAAGCCAGGGTGATTTGAAAACCTCATTCTAACTTGGTTGCCCAGGCCCTGCTCAAGCCTCGCCTCTCTTCGTGAGTCAGCTGCGACAAAAATGCTTTCAAGACAAGAGGTTAAAGGGCGTCGAGGGGTACCAGCCATGGCTTGGCTAGCTGCCGGGGCAAGTAGCCCAGCAAGAACAAAGATCGCAATCATTATTCTCATCGAATTCTCCCGTTTGTGATGGTCACCCTAATGCTCTTACGTATAAGCAAGGAGCATTCCATTGAGCCTGCAGCAGGTGAGGGTATGTTCAGCCAGTTCAGATGCTCTAAGTATCTAGAAATACTGATTTTTAACAGCACCCTTGAATTGGCCTCAGTTTTCAGTTGCGCCAATTTGGGCTCCATTGAACTCTCTTGAGCAGGAATGGTCACAAAGGCTTTATGAATTTTGGGATCGAGTCGCTTGAGGTCAGCTTGGTGGGCTCTGTGACTATTTCAACAAATGACCAATCTCTAGGCTGAGCTTCAAAACTGACAGATCGAACAGGGCCGGTATATAGCCGGAAAAAAAGGGGAATTTCCCTTTGACTGCGAAGCTCAATCCCCATAAAACTTCTCTTTGCGTGTGAAGAGTTTTTTGGTTGTCTTTTCTTTTTTTTCGGGATAGTCAAGGCGCTTCATTTGTTTCGGTGCTGGGTTAGCTCAATTGGTAGAGCAGCTGATTTGTAATCAGCAGGTTGCGGGTTCGAGTCCCATACCCAGCTCCATTTTTACTCGGAGGGATGCCCGAGTGGCTAAAGGGGACGGGCTGTAAACCCGTTGGCTTATGCCTACGTAGGTTCGAATCCTACTCCCTCCACCAATGCAAGCGTGTCAAAAGGCAAAGCATTTTGACCACGTTGCGTCCGTGAGAACGAAGAGCCCTGAAGGGCGATAAGTTCGGAGCGGCTGCGAACTAAGTTCGCCCTTGCTACTGACCAGTCGAAGTCACTCATCGAACTGGTCATGGCGATCTCTGGAACTTCATCTGATCTAAGGTGATATTCCAAAGGCAGCCAACTCGGCGGCTGGAAGAGCGGGAGTAGCTCAATTGGCTAGAGTATCAGCCTTCCAAGCTGAGGGTTGCGGGTTCGAGACCCGTCTCCCGCTCCATTTTAGCTCTGCGCGAGCCACATTGGGGTTCGGGGAGGCAACACAGATTGCCCATGTGGCTCAGGGGTAGAGCACACCCTTGGTAAGGGTGAGGTCGCGAGTTCGAGTCTCGCCATGGGCTCCAGCTAAACAAGAGCAAAGCTCGAGTGAGGCTGCTGGATTAGGATTTTAAAAGAGTTAATTTTTAAGAGATTTGGAAATCTCAAGTAACTATGGAGGAACACTTAGATGTCTAAAGAAAAGTTCGATCGCTCGAAAGAACACGTAAACATCGGAACCATCGGTCACGTTGACCACGGAAAAACAACTTTGACGGCAGCTATCACTAAAGTACTAGCCGAAGCTGGTGGAGCCACGGCGATGGACTACAACGAGATCGATAAAGCGCCAGAAGAAAAAGAGCGTGGTATCACGATCTCGACTTCACACGTCGAGTACCAAACTGAAAACCGCCACTACGCACACGTTGATTGCCCAGGTCACGCTGACTATGTGAAAAACATGATCACTGGTGCCGCTCAGATGGATGGAGCAATCTTGGTTGTTTCTGCAGCTGATGGTCCTATGCCTCAGACTCGTGAGCACATCCTTCTTGCTAGACAGGTTGGTGTTCCAGCTATCGTTGTTTTCATGAACAAAGTTGACCAGGTTGACGATGCTGAGCTTCTTGACCTTGTTGAGCTAGAAGTTCGTGAGCTTCTTTCTAAGTACGAGTTCCCTGGCGATGACATTCCAATCGTAAAAGGTTCTGCTTTGAAAGCTCTTGAAGGCGACAAGTCTGATATCGGTGCCCCAGCTATTTTGAACCTTATGAAAGAAGTTGATGCTTACATCCCTGCTCCAGAGCGTGCAGTTGATAAGCCATTCTTGATGCCAATCGAGGACGTTTTCTCTATCTCTGGTCGTGGTACTGTTGTGACTGGTAGAATCGAAAGAGGAATCATCAAAGTTGGTGAAGAAGTTGAAATCGTAGGTATCAAAGACACTACAAAAACAACTGTTACTGGTATTGAAATGTTCCGTAAGCTTCTTGATGAAGGTCAAGCTGGTGACAACGCTGGTTGCTTGCTTCGTGGTACGAAGAAAGAAGACGTTGAGCGTGGTCAGGTTCTTGCGAAGCCAGGAACAATCACTCCGCACAAAAAGTTCAAGTGCGAAGCGTACATTCTCACTAAAGAAGAAGGTGGACGTCACACTCCATTCTTCAACGGCTACCGTCCTCAGTTCTACTTCAGAACTACAGATGTAACTGGTGTTACAACTCTTAAAGAGGGCACTGAAATGGTTATGCCTGGTGATAACGTACAAATGGATGTTGAATTGATCGCACCAATTGCAATGGAAAAAGAGCTTCGCTTCGCGATTCGTGAAGGTGGAAGAACTGTTGGTGCTGGTGTTGTTACTGACATCATCGAGTAGTCTAGCAGCCTAGTTTTTTACAAACTGGCTAAAAGATGCACAGTTATGGGGACCGAAATAATGGTCCCCTTAGCTGTTTTTTGAGAAGAATTATTTTTTGCGTAGGGTAGTAGCTCTAATTGGTAGAGCAGCTGACTCCAAATCAGCAGGTTGTGGGTTCGAATCCCTCCTGCCCTGCCAATTTAAACTTGCGAATCGCTCTTTGCTTTCTAGGGCGCTCGTTGAGGAGATAGAGATGGAGCAAAACAATCAGAAAATCATGACCGTTGCTTTTGTAGTGACTGCTTTCGTGATCGGAATCATCGTTGACGTTTTGTTTGTCGCCTTGGCAACAAGCTTCGGAGCCGTGGCTTCGTTTAGATCGACAGATCTTGTGCGCCATGGAGTACCCATCGCATTTGGAGTTGCCACATTTTTGTCTTTGCAGCTGAACCCGAAGGTTCGCTCTTGGGCAGATGAGGTTTTGGTTGAGCTTTTCAAAGTGGTTTGGCCCACTCAAAAAGATGTAACAGCAATGACAACAGTGGTTTGCATCATGTTGATTATTGCAGGTGTAGTGCTCGGGACGTTTGATTTCGTTTCTGGCCAGGTCATCAAATTGGTTTTGAACTAGGTGGTGTAAGTTGTCTGAATCAACCGAACGAACAAATGCAGAAGCCTCTGAAGAGCAAGTTGAAGCAGCTGTAGAGGAGACTTCTGAAGAAGTAGAAGCTAGCGCTGACACTGAAGAAGAGTCTGTTGAAGCTGCTGCAGAAGAAGCAGTTGAAGCAACTGATGAAGAGGCTGAAGACGAGCCTGAGAGCGTTGTTAAGAAGTTCGATAATCCGAACCTAAAGTGGTACATCGTAAACGTGCGCACGAGTTGTGAGAACACAGCCAAGGCTTCAATTGAAGAGCGTGCTCGCTCTAAGGGTATGGAGCAGTACTTCGGAAACATACTTGTGCCAGCTGAAAATGTTGTCGAGCTCGTAAAGGGTAAAAAGGCAACTCGTTCGAAGAAGTTCTTCCCTGGTTACATTTTCGTGCAAATGGAGATGGTGGATCAGGCATGGCATTTGGTGAAGAACGCATCGAAGGTCACTGGTTTTGTCGGTGGCGGTACTCGTCCACCTGAGGTGCCTGAGTCGCAGGTTATGCAAGTGACTCAGCAAATGGAGACTGGCGCAGAGAAGGCCATTCCAAAAATCAAGTTCACTGTTGGCGAAGCGGTCACTGTTATTGATGGGCCATTCAGCAACTTTAACGGAACAGTTGAAGAAGTGAACCAAGAAAAAGGCAAGGTCAAAGTGCTAGTAAGCATCTTTGGTCGACCAACCCCTGTAGAGTTGGATTTCATTCAAGTAGAAAAAGGCTAGGCGTTGTTGCCTAGTCGTAATTGATTAACCCTTATTTGACTGCAAAGTGGGAGTAATAAAATGGCTAAGAAAGTTACAGGCCAAGTAAAATTGCAGATACCGGCAGGGAAAGCGAATCCAGCTCCTCCCGTTGGACCGGCGCTAGGTCAAGCTGGGGTGAACATCATGGATTTCTGTAAGCAGTTTAATGCGAAGACACAGCAGATGGGTGATACCATCATACCTGTGATCATTACTGTTTATCAGGATCGCTCGTTCACCTTCATCACCAAAACGCCTCCAACATCGGTTCTGCTGAAGAAAGCGGCCAAGCTTAAGAGTGGTTCAAAAATGCCACAAAAAGACAAAGTTGGAAAAGTCACAATGGATCAGGTGACTGAAATTGCGAAAACCAAGCTTCCTGACTTGAACTGCATGACCGAAGAGGCCGCAATCGCTCAAGTTATTGGAACCTGCAAAAGCATGGGCTTGGAAGTTCAGTAAGGCGGTAGATGATGGCAAAAAAAGGTAAGAGATATTCAAAAGCATCTGAAGGCCTAGAGGCTGGTAAGAGCTACTCTGTAGAAGATGGCATTAAAGCTGTTGTTGATGGTGCCACTGCAAAGTTTGACGAGTCTGTTGAAGTCGCTGTTCGTTTGGGCGTTGACCCTAAGCAGTCTGACCAACAAGTTCGTGGTGCAGTTTCATTGCCAAATGGCCTCGGAAAAGAGGTCAACGTGATTGTTTTCGCCAAGGGCCCAAAGGCTGACGAGGCGAAGGCTGCAGGTGCAAACGAAGTTGGTTCAGACGAATTGGTCGACAAGATCAAAGGCGGATGGACTGGTTTTGACAAGGCAATCGCAACTCCTGACATGATGGCGACAGTTTCGAAAGTGGCTAAGATTCTTGGTCCTCGTGGTTTGATGCCAAACCCGAAGGTGGGAACAGTCACCATGAACGTAGCTGATGCTGTGACAGCAGAGAAAAAAGGAAAGTTGGCTTACAGAGTTGATAAAGCGGGTATTGTTCACGCTTCGATCGGCAAGAAGTCAATGGGCGCTGAGAAGCTTCAAGAGAACTATCTTTCGTTCCTTGGTGCTTTGATGAGAGCCAAGCCTTCTTCGAGCAAAGGGATTTACCTAAAAGGCATTTCGATGTCTTCGACAATGGGTCCCGGTGTGAAGATGGATATTCCTAGCACTCAAGCTAAGTTGTAATTTGATTTTTGATTTTAACCAATCGCGGTCGTAGACAGTTGGGTGCCCTCCACGGGGAGAGTAATAATTGGCAGCAGCCAGCCCACCGAGACAGCGGGGAAAATTTGTTGAGATTCGTAGCCAAGTTGTAGGCTTGAATCACATAGTTGACCTCATCAATCGATTCGCGGTTCAAAACAACAGAAAGGAGGTAACTCAACCATGATGACGAGACAGCATAAGGTTGAAGAAGTTGCCGCCATTTCAGATAAGCTAGGTAAGTCAAAAGCGACTTTTCTAGTGGATTTCAAGGGTTTGAACGTGGAAGAGGTCACGACTCTTCGTAAAAAGCTTCAGCCTATTGATACTGAAATGAAGGTCGTGCGCAACACTTTGGCAAAGCGTGCTCTTAAAGACTTCCCAGAAGTGGAAAGTTTTTGGTCTGAGCAGTTGGTAGGTACCAACGCTTTGGTTTTCTCATACGAAGACCCAAGTGCAGCTGCAAAAGTATTGTCTGAGTTTGGTAAAGAGGCCGAAGAGCTGCAGATGAAATCTGGAGTGATGGACGGCAAAGGTATGAACGCCGATCAGGTCAAATACCTAGCGACTCTACCTGGCAAAGACGAACTGCGTGCGCAGTTACTAGCAGTGTTCTCAGCACCAATGTCGAAGTTTATGGGTCAGCTCGAAGCGGCTCCAGCAAGCTTTGTAAGAGTGTTGAACGCATACAAAGAAACCAAAGGCGAATAAGCGCCTAAGGTTTTGGTTTTAGTTTTTTAATTTTAATGAATTCGTTTGAAGTTATGAGGAGTAAAAAATGGCTTTGAATAAAGAAGAAGTAATCGATTTCCTATCTAACATGCCTGTTATCGAACTTGCTGAAATGATCAGCGAGCTTGAAGAGAAGTGGGGCGTTTCTGCTGCTGCTCCTGTAGCTGCTATTGCTGCTGCACCTGGTGCTGGCGGAGCTGCTGCTGAAGAGAAAACTGAGTTTGACGTTGTTCTAGCTAGCGCTGGTTCAAGCAAAATCAACGTGATTAAAGAAGTTCGCGGTTTGACTGGTCTTGGTCTTAAAGAGGCAAAAGATCTAGTTGAAGCAGCTCCTAAAGCTGTAAAAGAAGGCGTTGATAAAGAAGAAGCAGAAAAAATCAAAGCGGCTCTTGAAAAAGCAGGCGCGACTGTAGAACTTAAGTAGTTTTAAGTCGGTTTTGCCGGTCGAGGCTAAGGCAGTTTTGTCTCTCGACCGTCAAGACATTGAATTAGGGGTTCTCGAGAGAGAGCCCCAATTTTAGTTTTTGAAGATACAAAATTAAAAGAATGCTGCGATCTCTGGAGGTGTTTAAGTTCAAGCTGGCAGTTGAGAACATAGCTAGCATGAAACTTAAATAACTCTAGGGGTCGCCTTATTAGGCAATATATTGAGGCGGACGGGCACTAGGAGCCGGCTCAGGTACAATAAAGCTCATGATGGAGCTCAAAATATGTGCAAGTGGCATCGAAAACCCTGTTTTTATTGGGAAAATAGTTGTTTTCGACGATTACTGAGCAGAAAATAGGATCTTTAAAAAATATATAAGGAGATAGGATGAGCAGCACTCCTGTTACCGCGTCCAATTTACGTTTAAGAAAAAGTTTTGCCCGTACTAAAAACCTCATAGACATTCCAAATCTAATTGCTTTGCAGAAGAAATCTTACGAAGCCTTCTTGCAAAGAGATGTGGACCCTGATCGTCGAGCAGAAGAGGGGCTTCAATCCGTATTCAAGTCGGTGTTCCCGATTTCGGATTTTAACAACACATCTATGCTTGAGTTCGTGAGTTACACTCTTGAGCCGCCAAAGTACGATGTCGATGAATGTCGCCAGAGAGGTATGACTTATGCCGCTCCTGTAAAGGTGACTTTGCGTTTAGTCGTGTTTGATGTCGATGAAGAGACTGAGGCGAGAAGTATTAGAGATGTTAAAGAGCAAGAGGTCTATTTGGGTGAGATTCCTTTGATGACTTACAATGGCTCTTTCATCGTTAACGGAACTGAAAGAGTTGTTGTCTCTCAGTTGCATAGATCTCCTGGTGTTTTCTTTGATCACGACGGTGGTAAATCAAACGCGAGTGGTAAGCTTATCTACTCAGCTCGAGTTATACCGTATCGTGGTTCGTGGTTGGATTTTGAGTTTGATCAAAAAGATCTTATATACGTCAGAATCGATAGAAGAAGAAAGTTTCCTGTCACTATCCTCCTGAAGGCTTTGGGTTATTCAACAGAACATTTGTTGAACCATTTCTATAGCCTCGATGATGTTCGAGTTGATGGCGATGGCAAAGTGTACAGAACTCTCGATATCGAGAGAATGGCTGGCCAAAGAGCGATCTCCGATATCGTGGACCCTAAATCAGGCGAGACTCTTGTTCGCGCTGGTCGAAGAATCACTCGTGCTGCAGTTAAAAAGGTGAAAAACCTCGACCTAAATGAAATCGAAGTTTCTCGTGAAGACTTGGCTGGCAAAGTGATTGCTCGCCCAATTATTGACGAGTCGACAGGTGAAATTATCGCAGATGCGAACTCAGAGATGTCTAATGAGATTCTAGAAGCGTCACTTGAAGCTGGCATTTCAGAATTCAAGATGATCTTTTTCGATGGTCTGGCAGTTGGCCCATACCTAAGAAACACTTTGTTGATGGACAAAGTGACAACTGAAGACGAAGCCTTGATTGAGATCTACAAGAGATTGAGACCAGGTGAGCCACCAACTGAAGAAGCTGCGACAGCTTTCTTTACGCGTTTGTTCTTTGATGCTGAGACCTATGACCTCTCTGAAGTCGGTCGTTTGAAGATCAATCACAAATTTAATATTTCGTTTGAAGACACACCAGTTGAGCACAGAACTCTGACTAAAGTGGATATCATGTCTGTTGTGAAGCACCTCATTGACCTTAAAAATGGTCAAGGTGTTGTGGATGATATCGATCACCTTGGAAACAGACGTGTTCGTTCGGTGGGTGAGCTTCTTGAGAACCAATACAGAATTGGTTTGGTGAGAATGGAGCGAGCGATTCGTGAAAGAATGAGCTTGCAAGATGTTGAGACCATGATGCCGCACGATTTGGTAAACGCTAAGCCAGTCAATGCTGTGGTAAAAGAGTTCTTTGGCTCTAGCCAATTGTCTCAGTTCATGGATCAGACGAATCCACTTTCTGAAATTACACACAAACGTCGTCTTTCGGCTCTTGGGCCGGGGGGTCTGACTCGAGACCGTGCAGGTTTCGAAGTGCGTGACGTACACCCGACTCACTACGGCCGAATTTGTCCGATTGAAACACCTGAAGGCCCGAACATTGGTTTGATTGCTTCATTGGCGACATTTGCCCGAATTAATGACTATGGTTTCATCGAAACGCCGTATCGTGAGATTCGTGAAGGTAAAGTGTCGGATGACATCAAGTACATGTCTGCACTTGAGGAACATGGCCATCACATCGCACAAGCGGGTGAGGCGATGGACAACAAGGAGATCACTTCTGATCAGATTACTGTTCGAGTGAATGGTGAATACGAGTCTGTTGAAAACGACAAGGCCTCTTTGATGGATGTTTCTCCATCTCAGTTGGTATCAATTGCAGCCTCTTTGATCCCGTTCCTTGAGCACGATGATGCGAACCGTGCTTTGATGGGATCAAACATGCAACGTCAGGCGGTTCCATTGCTCAAAGCAAGAGCTCCGCTTGTGGGTACAGGTGTTGAGCGCTTGGTTGCGAAAGATTCTGGAACAAGTATCGTCTGCGCCAACGATGGTATCGTTGAAGAAGTAGATGCTGCTCGAATCGTTGTTCGTCGTCTTGCAAAAGGTGGTGAGCTCGGAGCCAACGTTGATATCTACAACTTGACGAAGTATCAGCGAACTAACCAAAACACTTGTTTCAACCAGAAGCCAATCGTGAAGACTGGCGACAAGGTTGGCCGTGGTGACATCATTGCTGATGGCCCGTCTACAGAGCTTGGTGAGCTGGCACTCGGTCAAAACGTTCTCGTAGCCTTCACGCCTTGGCAGGGTTACAACTTCGAGGATTCGATTCTTATTAGTGAGCG
Organism: Bdellovibrionales bacterium; assembly: GCA_013216195.1. Classification (GTDB taxonomy): domain Bacteria; phylum Bdellovibrionota; class Bdellovibrionia; order Bdellovibrionales; family UBA1609; genus JABSOQ01. Next base: position 3,394 of record JABSOQ010000057.1, on the reverse strand, counting down.
TCTGATCAAAGAAGACGTTTACACATCTGTACACGTTGAAGAGTTCGAGTGTATTGCTCGAGACACGAAGCTTGGCCAAGAAGAGATCACTCGTGATATCGCGAACGTCGGTGAAGAGGCTCTCAAAGACCTCGACACTTCTGGAATCATCAGAATTGGTGCCGAAGTTAAGCCTGGCGACATTCTCGTCGGTAAAGTGACTCCAAAGGGTGAGACTCAGCTCTCTCCCGAAGAGAAACTTCTTCGCGCGATCTTCGGTGAGAAAGCTGGCGACGTGAGAGACACTTCTCTTCGCGTGTCTTCGGGTGTGACTGGTACAGTTATCGATGCTCAGGTTTACAGCCGAGAGGGCGCTGACAGAGATGAGCGTTTGCAGTTGATCATTGAAGAAAAGCGCAAGAAGCTTGAGAAAGACTTCGGCGTTGAGCAAAACGTGATCAGAAACAATGCTCTCGACAAATTGAAAGAGCTTCTAGTTGGTAAAACTACCACTTCAGTTCTTTTGAACGAAGACGGCTCTCAAAAGCTTCTATCTAAAGGTCAAGTGATCGCAGAAGAAGATCTTGAGACAATTCAGTTTGAACTCTTGAGCTTTATTCCTCTTGAGTCTGAGCTTGAATATCAAGCGACTCGCATTATTGATGCAGCCAGAAACCAGCTTGACGCTGTTAAGTTGGTTTTCGAAGAGAAGATGGATCGCCTGTCTAAAGGTGATGAGCTTCCTCCTGGCGTGATCAAGATGGTGAAGGTTTACATTGCGATTAAGCGTAAACTTCAAGTTGGTGATAAGTTCGCAGGAAGACACGGTAACAAAGGTGTGATCTCGCGAATTTTACCAGCAGAAGATATGCCTTATCTTGCAGACGGAACACCTGTGGACATGGTTTTGAACCCACTTGGTGTACCGTCTCGTATGAACATCGGGCAGGTTCTCGAAGTTCACTTGGGTTGGGCCGCTCACGGTGTGGGTAAACAGCTCGAAGCCTACATGGAGAAATGGAACGCAGAGCAGGCCAGAAAAGACTTGGCCACTGTGTATGCCTCAGATCCTGTCCTGAAAAAGCGAGTTGAAGAGTCTGACGACGCTTCATTGAAGAAAATGATCAAAGCCGTAAAAGATGGAATTCACGTTGCGACTCCTGTGTTTGATGGAGCTAAAGAGACTGACGTGAAAGACCTCTTGGCCTCTGCGAGCTTGCCATCAACTGGTCAAACTGTGTTGTTTGACGGTCGAACTGGTGAGCCGTTCCAGAACCCAGTAACAGTCGGCGTGATGTACATGTTGAAGCTTCACCACTTGGTGGAAGAGAAGATTCACGCACGATCGATTGGTCCATACTCACTTGTTTCTCAACAGCCTCTGGGTGGTAAAGCTCAGTTTGGTGGTCAGAGACTTGGAGAGATGGAGGTCTGGGCGATCGAAGCTTATGGTGCCTCTTACTCACTTCAAGAATTCTTGACTGTGAAGTCGGATGACGTGGCAGGAAGAACCAGGATGTACGAAAGCATCGTGAAAGGTGAAAACGTACTTGAGCCAGGCTTGCCAGAGTCTTTCAACGTTCTTGTTAAAGAGCTTCAGTCTCTTGCATTGAACGTTGAGTTGATCGAGTCGGATATTTTAACTGAACAGCCTCACAACACTGTAGAGCAGTAAAGGGGAAGCAAACGTGAAAGATTTATTGAACTTTTTTGATAAGCCGCGTGACCCACTCTCGTTTGATGCCGTGAGAATTTCTCTGGCATCACCTGAGATGATTCGTGATTGGTCTTTTGGTGAGGCTAAAAAGCCTGAGACCATCAACTATCGTACATTTAAGCCTGAGAGAGACGGTCTTTTCTGTGCGAAGATTTTTGGACCAATCAAAGACTATGAGTGTCTTTGCGGAAAATATAAAAGAATGAAGTATCGCGGAGTGATCTGTGAAAAGTGTGGTGTGGAAGTCACTCAGACGAAAGTTCGTCGTGAGCGGCTTGGTCACATTGAGCTGGCTTGCCCAGTTGCCCACATTTGGTTCTTGAGATCACTGCCAAGCCGTATTGGTAACTTGCTCGACATGACTCTAAAGGATGTCGAAAAGGTTCTTTACTGTGAGGCCTACATCTGTACCGATCCAATGGAGACAACTCTAGAAGAAGGCCAAGTGCTTTCAGAAGAGGCTTACCAAAATGCTTTGAATGAGTTCGGACCGAACTTCAAAGCCTCTATGGGTGGTGACGGTATCCGCGAGATGCTTAGAAAAATTGACCCTGAATTCTTGTCTAGAAAGCTTCGTTTGGAGCTAAAAGATGTGAAGTCAGAAGCTGGTACAAAAAGAATCACTAAGCGTTTAAAAGTCGTTGAGGCATTTAAAAACTCAATTAACAAGCCTGAGTGGATGATGCTTGAAGTGGTTCCAGTGATTCCGCCAGATCTACGTCCTCTAGTACCACTTGATGGTGGTCGATTTGCGACTTCTGATTTGAACGACCTTTATCGTCGTGTGATCAACAGAAACAACCGGTTGAAGCGTCTTCAAGAGCTGAACGCTCCTGACATCATTATTAGAAACGAGAAGCGAATGCTTCAAGAGTCTGTCGATGCGCTTCTTGATAATGGCCGTCGTGGTAAGACCTTTACTGGCCCGAACAAGCGTCCATTGAGATCTTTGAGTGATATGCTCAAAGGTAAGCAAGGTCGTTTCCGTCAGAACCTTCTTGGTAAGCGTGTGGACTACTCTGGTCGTTCGGTGATCGTTGTTGGTCCAACATTGAAGCTTCACCAATGTGGTCTTCCAAAGAAAATGGCTCTCGAGCTTTTCAAGCCATTTGTTTATAACAAACTCGAAGAGCAGGGTTTCGCTACAACTATTAAGCAGGCCAAGAAATTGGTTGAGCAAGAAGAGGTCGAAGTCTGGGATATCCTGTCTGACGTTGTGAAAGAGCACCCTGTGATGTTGAACAGAGCTCCAACACTTCACAGACTCGGAATCCAGGCATTTGAGCCAGTTCTTCACGAAGGAAAAGCGATTCAGCTTCACCCACTCGTTTGTACAGCTTTTAACGCTGACTTCGATGGTGACCAAATGGCTGTTCACGTACCACTTTCAGTTGAAGCTCAGGTTGAAGCTCGTGTCTTGATGATGTCGACGAACAACATCTTGTCACCTGCGAACGGGCGTCCGATTATTAACGCTACTCAAGATATCGTACTTGGTTGCTACTGGATGACTCGAGTTCGCCCTGGTGCCAAGGGAACGGGTAAGACTTTCGGCTCTGTACAAGAAGTTCTTTATGCTTACGAGTCTGGAATTGTCGATCTTCAGGCAGCGATCAATTGCCGAGTTAACGGTAAGAGAATCGAGACCAGTGTTGGTCGTGCTATTTTAGGTGACATTGTTCCTAGTGAAGTTGCCCT
>JABSOQ010000056.1 GCA_013216195.1 Bdellovibrionales bacterium | reverse complement strand
AATTATCGCACCACCGACTATCAGCAGCAACGCTACCAGTATGCCACCCTCCCAAAACAACATCTTTTGCTGACGAATAAGTTCGATAGAACTCAGTTCATTAACGCGGTTTAGTTGTCTCAAGCCAAAAACCAGCCACCACACAGCTAAGGAGCTTGTGAACAGAGTCCAGCCAATTGCTAAAATGAACTTCCAGTTCCTCAAGAAATCTCCTTTAAAGCTTGCCCGAATTGATTCAAGGTGTGCTGAAGGACCTCTTGCGTGTGGGCTAAAGACAGAAAGCCGACTTCAAAAGAGTTAGGGGCCAAATAAACACCCTTTTCAAGCAACTTCAAAAACAAGGGGTTGAAGTGCTCACTATGATCTTTGCGAATATGATCAGGTGTGCGGTAGTTCTCAACCTGACTGGAGGCGATCCAAAACAGCGAGCCATACTGAATCGCCTTCCAAGACTTCTCCATTTTCAAAAACATTTTGTTGAGCTCGCCAGTGAACCAGCTCGCTCTGTCGTTCAAGGTTTCATAGACATTGGCTTTTAAGCACTTTTGCACAGTTGCCATTCCGGCCCGCATAGCCACCGGGTTCGCCGATAGAGTTCCTGCTTGATAAACTGGGCCGATAGGAGCTACTTGCTGCATAAAACCCAACTTACCGCCATAGCATCCTACAGGGAAACCTCCGCCGAGTATCTTCCCATAGGTGACCAAATCGGGCTCAATACCCAGCTCTCCGGCCATACCCGAGATTCCCACTCGAAAGCCACTGATAACCTCATCAAAAATCAGCAAACTGCAATTCGCTTTAGTAATCTCTGCCACCTTTTGTAGGTAAGCTTTGTCTTGTATCAACAGACCATAATTTGCTGGTAGCGGCTCAATGATAACAGCGGCTATCTCTTCTGCATTTTCTTTCATGACTTTCTCGAAAGCCTCGATGTCATTTAGGGGTACAACAAGAGTCGTCGAAGCTGTCTGCTCACTGACGCCAGCACTTGAGCTGGCAGATTGCCCGGCTAAACCAGAGCCTGCCTTCACCAACATCGAATCAACATGCCCATGATAACAGCCCTCAAACTTGAGAATCTTATCTCGCTTTGTCACTGCCCGAGCAACTCTGAGTGCTGACATAACAGCCTCAGTGCCTGAGTTTACAAAACGAAGCATATCGACAAACGGCAAATGCTCTACAAGCATCTCGGCGAATTCAAGAGAGTATGGGTCTGCAGCTCCAAATGTCCAAGCCTCTGAAATGGCCTGCTCAACAGCTTGCTGAACATCGGGGTCGCGGTGGCCAAGTATGTTCGGCCCAAAGCTTTGACAGAAGTCGATGTACTCGTCTCCCTCGACAGAAGTGAGTACCGCACCTTCTCCTTTTTTAAAAAATACCGGCGAGCGCCCTAGATTTGTGAACCCCCGAACCGGAGAGTGAACCCCTCCCGGAGAGACTTTTTTTGAACGCTCAAATAAAACATCCGATTTCATAACTTCTCCATAATAGACTTTGCGTCGCGCGCACCGTAGGTAATTATAAAGCTCGAGCCAGCCCTTCGAAACACGCACCACGTCTCAAGTAAAAGACTTTTAAAGTCACCAAAACCCTTCTCTTCTAGAGCCACAAGAGAGGCATATTCACCACTCACTTGATAAGCCCCAACATGCTTTCCCGTTTGAGCCTTAATTTGAGGGATCAAATCAATGCTGGTCATCCCTGGCTTAACCATTAAGAAATCCGCACCTTCCTCGGCACATCTTCGGCTGGCTTCTAAGGCTTGAATCGAGTCTCTGACGTCAAGTTGGTAGGCCTTTCTATCACCTTGTTGGGGCGCCGAATCTGCGGCTCCCCGAAATGGACCGTACATAGCGCTAGCGAATTTAGTCGAATAACTCATGATAGGGATATCAAAAAGTGCGGCTTTGTCTAGAGCCCCCCTCATCGCAGCAACCCTGCCATCCATCATGTCAGAAGGCGCTATACCATCTGCTCCAGCCTGCCCTAGCTCAAGGGCCATTTTAGCCAACAATTGCAGTGATTTCTCAAGGTTGATCTGCCCTGAGTCATGATGAACGCAGCAATGGCCTGTATCAAGAGAGCTACACAAACATGTGTCTACCCAAAAGTTTGCGGCACCTGAAAACTGCTTCTTTATCTTGTGCATAACTGAAGTTGAATAGTCAGTGTTGAAGCTCTCTGAGTTTTGCTTTTTAGGCACAAAGAACAAAATGAATTGCATTACGCCAGACTCGATATCAGCCTCAATCTGCTTATATGCCGACTCTTCGCTCAACCGAACGTTACCTCTCAAACCTGGTATCTCTTCTTGACCCTTTACTGACTCAACAACAAAAAGAGGTTGTATCAATTGATTTTGACCGAACGAAATAGTGTCGCACATATCGCGCAAGTATGCGTTCTTCTTAAGTCTTAACAGTGAGGTTTTGGGCAGACTCATTTCTTCACCTTTTCTTTCCAATTTGCATAAGAGTAGAACACAGCGAGTTTACCTTCTGGTCCGAGCTTGTTGCGAATGTGATCTGCAGTTTTACCTAGCCCAGTGCAATGCCATTTCGTGGCAATCTCAGGCATAACCTCTAAAGCATAGTCAAAAGAGGTTGAACTCATCCAGTAGAAGCACTCTTTCGATGCCATATCTTCAGGGATCGGTTTTTTTTCTAGTTCATATGTTGCCAAGGGCTGATACTCACCAGCCTCGGCATCTGCATGGGTTAGCCGCAAAGGTTTGTAAGCTCTCCCCAGCAAAAGATCGATTTCAGGTGAGTAAGCTTCACCCATTTGATCAGCACAACCAGAGACCCAATGCCCTGACAAAGCTAATCGTCTCCAGCTCTGCAAGCCAGCGCACCAAATCACCCGATCTTCTTCTGGCTCGAACCCATCGAGCGCATTGGCTCTGGCTACCCACAAATCTTGGCTTGGTAGCTTTTCTACATTTAAAACCTTGCGAGCAAAAAGGCCGCTGCCTTCTGCTACAAAGGGGTAGACTTGTGAGCTTGAAAACCTTGGTAACTCTGAGCTTTCAGGGTGAAGAGTCACAAAGCCAAAATCTACACCTTCATGAGACTTGCCTTTTTCGAACTGAATCAAACCGTGTTTGTGCGTAACAAATGAAAAGCCCATCGGAGCATGACAACCACCTCCATGAGCCCGTAGTCGCTCACGCTCACTCTCGACCGCTCGCCGAGTTTCAGCATGATCACAAAGTGAAAGCTTATCGAGCATCTCTCGGTTCGATTTCAAAACTTCAACGGCCAGGGCCCCTTGAGCCGCGGCAGTAGGGTTTGCACTCAGCGGAAGTACCATGAACTTCAATGACTTCAGAGCTTCTTTTAAGAACTGCCGTGTCTCCGAAAACTCCTCTTTCTCTGCTGCGATCAAACGATCTAGAGCCGCCTTTGCAACCACCAGGGCATCAATTTCTTCTGACATCAGTTTAGCTACGCGAGTCTGAATGTTCCCTCGAACTGGCAAAAACTCAACGGCCTCAACTTCAAAAGGCATGATGTTCGGCAGAAGGCTTGAAAGGTTATAGCTACGTCTGGGCGATGAGGTAAACACCTGTAACTTTTTGCTCTCAACACAGGCCTTCAATCTATCTTTGCGAAACAAAACTACATCTCTTTGATCGGCTCGCTGTAAGGTCATGGCAATCTGAGTAGGGCCCTCTGGGTCCATCAATGGCAGATCTTTCCATGAGTGCACCACCACATCGTGATGGCCCTCTAATAAGCCTTTATGTAAGTCTTGAGTGAAAACTCCTTTTTCAGGCATCTTCCAAAGCGGGTCATTTATGTTTTTGTCGCCAAGAGAACTTGAAAAAACATACTCCAACTCTATTTCGGAGTACCGGGCCTTTAGGGCCTCGCCAACTTGGTAAGCCTGAAGTCTGGCAAGGTCACTTTTTCGAGCAGCTATCTTTAGCCGCACAAGTCCTCCCAGCCGAAGGGTCGAATTGTTGATTGATCACGGTACTGCTGAGCGCAAACTCTAACCGCTTCTATTGCTCTCGCTTTCACAGCCTTAGCCTGATCAGTCTGCAAACGGAATTGTTCAAAAAAGCTATTGAGATCAAACTTGCGCTCAGCTGAAAAGGCCAAGCCTGCTGATTGCCTAGCTTCTCTCAGGTCAATCAAAGTCTTGGCAGATGTCGCGACATTCAAAAGCTCCAAGTTTGAAATTGGAGCTGCAACGATCAGCACATCAGGCCTATCAGAACTGGTCTTCTCCCAGTCTTCTAGCCTCAGGTTAGCAAGCTGATTCGCAGGTAACTGCTGCCCGACTTTGTCTGGTCTTCTGCAACGAACAGTGACACTAGTTTGACCGTCTAGCCATGGCAAGATTTCAGATGCGAGTCTACCAGCTCCCAGCACTTGAACGCGTCTGCCTGAACCGATTAACCTTCGAACCATACTGCCGTAAGTCTGACTGCCAAGAGATTTTAGGTGAGCCGTGCGCACCTGCTTGGCATCAGTCAGTAGCTGACGAAACAAAGGTTGGTACTGAGCGTACTGCTCTGATTGCAGGCTTTGGGTGTGAGAGACAAAGTCTCGAAACTGCCCCATCACTTCGGTTTCTGCAAGAATAGGTGACCTTAACCCACAAATGATCTGCAGAAGAAACTCATAGGCCTGTTCATTTCGGTAAACGTCATAAGCTGCATCCATCAAGCCCGAAACCTCAAAACGCTGAAACCCAATGCTTCTCATACAGGTGTCCCATGACAACTCAACAGAGCAGAACCCGGCTTCGTCAGCATTAACTTTTTTCTTGTGCAGAATCAGGAGGTTTTCCATTTTCATCATATTAATGGATCCAAAATTTGGTTTGTCATTAGATTGTCATTTAGAAAAGTTTGCTCAGGTCCAGCTTCTACGTTCTCAAATCGAGACGGCTGTTTTTCTTAAACGATAAGACTCAAAAGCCCCTAAAGAGCCCATTTTATAGGCACTCTGAGCCGTTGCCACGGTCGCGATCTTAAATCTAAGGTGCAAATGTCTGCAAACTATTGGCACTGACTGGCCCGACTAGTCTTTGATATCTGACAGCGCTGCAAAGGGGTTGTTGAATGGCTTGCGAGCCGGTCTTTGCGGGCCAGAACCTTTAGGTCCTCGACCTTTGCCCTTGCCTGACCCTTTACCCGGCCCCTTGCCTTTTCCTCTTGGACCGCCATCTTTGCCTTTGGCCTTTCTCGTTCCGCCTTGGCCTTTGCCAGCCGGTTTCTTTCGAGCCACTTTCTCTTCAGGGTTTAGCTTCATAGATAGCGAAATCTGATTCTTGTCCGTGTCGACACCCAAAACTCTGACCTTCACCTGATCACCGGGTGAGACAATACCTGTCGGGTCACTCACAAACTGATTGGAGATTTCTGAAATATGAACAAGGCCGTCTTGGTGGACACCGATATCTACGAAAGCACCAAAGTTGGTCACATTCGTCACAATGCCTGGGCAAATCATATCTTTTTGAAGATCTTTGATCTCGTTGATATCTTCGCGGTATTGGAAAACCTGATAAGGATCACGAGGGTCTCGACCAGGTTTTTCAAGCTCTTCGACTATATCATCAAAGGTGAACTCACCGACCAGCTCCACCCATTTCTCGCGTTTTTCTTTAAGCGAAGAGGCTCCGGCACCCATCAATTTTGATACCGGCACCCCGGCCTCAGATGCCATTTCTTTAACAGCAGAGTAACGCTCGGGATGAATGCCAGTTGCATCTAGCGGAAAGTCACCACCTGAAATTCTTAAAAACCCCGCAGCTTGCTCAAAAGTCTTAGAACTAAACTGACTCACATCTTTCAACTGACTGCGGTCTTTGAACAGCCCTTTTGTTTTTCTGTGCTCTACAATATTTTTTGCAATGCCAGGCCCGATACCGGCAACATATTGAAGCAGCGATGATGAGGCCGTATTGAGATCAACACCCACGGTATTCACACACGACTCAACCACAAAATTCAGTTGTTTCTTCAACTTCGGCTGCGAAACATCGTGCTGGTACTGACCGACGCCAATAGACTTAGGCTCAATCTTAACGAGCTCGGCCAATGGGTCTTGCAGCCTTCGAGCTATCGATATAGCACCTCGAACAGTGAGGTCGAGGTCTGGAAACTCTTCTCTGGCAATATCTGAAGCCGAGTACACACTCGCACCGGCTTCGTTCACCATAACCACTGGCACTTCAGCCGTTAAATCTTTGAGTATCTCGCGAATAAACTTCTCAGCCTCTCGACCACCAGTTCCGTTGCCCACTGCAATCGCTTGAATCTGAATCTGCTTCAGAAGTTCTTGAAAAAGCTTCTTAGCTTTGTCCTTAGCGTCTTTACTTAAAACATCGAGAATCGTGTGCGAAACAAATTGCCCACTGTTGTCTAGGAGAGCAACTTTACAACCCGTCTTCAACCCCGGGTCTATACCGAGCACAACTTTGGCTCCAAATGGCGAACTCATCAAGACTCGCTTCACATTTTCGGCGAAAACATTAATTGCCTGCAAGTCGGCAAAGTCTTTTAGACTTCTATGAAGCTCGTTAGTTATAGATGGCACGATATGTATATCCAAGGCCGTTTTTGAACATGTCTTCAAGAATGAGTCGGCTTGAGAGCCTGTGCCCTTTACTAACTCAGCCTCAAGACTAGAAAGGAGAGACTCATAGTTAGGTGACTCAATTGTCACCTTCAATTCACCCTCTTGCCAACCACGTCTTAGAGCAAGGTACCTGTGTGAGGCCTTTGAGGCCATAAGCGACTTTATATTCTCTTTGTAGTCAGCATAGTTGTCGTATTTTGAGTGCTGCTTGAACTTTGCAGTCTTCACCGAAACCACTTGCCCATTTTCGGAAAAGTCATTTTTAACTTGGGCTCTCAAATCAGGGTTGTTTGAAACCTTCTCAACCACGATGTGTTGAGCGCCTCTCAATACCTCTTCGTAAGTGGCGTAACCCTTTGACGGAGCCAAAAAGTCTTTTGCTTTGACCTCAAGAGAAGTGCTGTCTTTCAGTTCTCCTAAACCCAACTTCTGGATCCACATTGCCAGAGGGGCAAGACCAGCTTCTCTTGCCAAAGCGGACTTTGTCTTTTTCTTCTTTTTGTAGGGCCGGTAGATCTCTTCAATTTCGGCCAAGTCCCAGCTCGCTTGAAGCCGAGCCTTCAAATCATCTGTAAGCTGATTTTGTTTTTCAATTTCAGCAAGTACGAATTCTCTTCGTTTCTTGATCTCTACAAAGTCTTCGGAAAGATCAAGCACTTCGCGAATTTGCACTTCATCTAAGCCACCAGTCCGTTCTTTTCGGTAACGCGCAATGAACGGCACAGTTCCGCCCTCTTCAGTGAGCTCGACAACACCTTTGATGCCTTTCATAGGCAGTGTGCAGTTTTTGATTTTCAAGAAATTAGAGAATTGCGAATCAGCCAGAACAGACATAAATGCTTCTACACTCTATTTATGACGATACATGATTAAACCGTGCGAAGGATCATAAGGAGAGACCCCAACTGTCACACGATCACCAACAACAACACGAATATTAAAACGCCGCATCTTTCCACAAAGCTTTGCTGATATTTCGATATCTTGATCATCTAACTTCACTTTGTAGAGGCCACCAGCCCCTGCATCGATTACTTTTCCTTCGAGTTGTGCCAAATCATCTTTTGCCATAGGTGTCCTTTATTAGCCCTTGTAGTTAGAAATTAGGAATCGAATACCATCCTTGAACAAGACTTCAAGTCGATCATTCTTATTAGACATAATATAACCCCAACCCAACACTTTATGTTGAATTGGTGTCTTCGCCTCATACTCTTCACGCATGCTGTAGGTCTTAGGCTTAACTTCAAGTTTCTGAGATTTTCTAAACAGCGCCGCCCACTTTTTCCCGATTTGATCGAGCTTTTCTTCTTCGAGCAGCTGTTTTTTGGTCTTTTTCTTGGCCTTCTTCTTTTTCTCTGGAGCCGGAGCATCATCAACAACTACCGTTTTCGTCTTCTTTTTAGAGACCACCTCTTCAGCAGGTGCAGCATCGGCTTTTTTAGCAGCTGGCGCTTTTTTAGCGACCTTTTTTACAGCTTTTTTAACGGCCTTCTTCACAGCCTTTTTGGCAACTTTCTTCTTTGCCACTTTTTTTGCCGCCTTTTTTGCTGTTTTCTTAGTTTTGCTAGCCTTAGCTTTCTTACTAGCAGCTTTATTTTTCGCCATATTTTCTCCAAGTTGAATCAAAGGATGTACCCCAACTTAGACAATAAATCCAGTATTCTCATCGAGTTACATACTTTGATGGCAAGCAAAAACCAGCCGAATAGGCCTTTCAATGATCGCACTCGATGCCAATGTGCATTCTGTTTTGTAGGGTGAAGTGCCTAAGTTCATTAGATAATTGGCTTTTTCCGCATCCTTAGCTAGAGTGCTCGCAAAAGGAGATTTGGATGAGCGCTACCACTGAACAGTTAGTCGAATCGCTATCACCATTGATCTAACATGTGCCGGATTCCGCCAAGACAAGGTTTGAGTTCATCTCTGCAGCTGATGCTCCTCAAAAAGACTCAATAGTCTTTGCGAACAAGGCTAGCCTAATAACTGGGTGCGTTGAAGCCGGTGTTGCTGGCCTTGTGGTCTCTTCTGATCTTGTTGAAGACCCAGCACTGAATGGTTTCTCGGGCAGCCTTTTTCACTCCCCTTCTCCAAAACTTGCTATGGCGAAAGTCGCCCAAACCTTTTTTGATGTCACTTTTGAAAGGCAGCCATTTGATGGTGAACGAATTCATCCGACGGCTGTGATCTCAAAATCGGCTGAGCTCGCAGATGACGTAATAGTCGGCCCAAACGCTGTGATTGGCTCCGACTGCAAAATCTCAAAGGGTTGCTACATAGGTGCAGGCACCGTGCTTGAGCCAAACTGTAAGATCGGTGAAAACTGCACTTTGCGAGCTCAAGTTTTCTTAGGTTTTGGCACCATCCTCGGCAACAACTGTGAGATTCACCCGAAAACCTCAGTGGGTACAGAGGGTTTCGGATACGCTCAAGATCAGCACTTCAATCATCATCACATTCCACACAGAGGCCACGTAGTCTTAGAAGACAATGTCGACATTGGAGCAGGCTGTGTAGTTGACCGCGGAACTTTTGCCGAAACTCGGTTTGGTGAAGGCACCATTATCGACAACCTTTGCCACTTTGGACACAATTTTGTCTGCGGTAAGAAGTGCATTATCACTGGCGGAGCGATGATCGCTGGCTCTGTCACTATGGGCGATTCCTGCGTGCTTGGGGGCCGGGTTACCCTAAACGGCCACATTAACATCTGCTCTCAAGTTGTAATTGCTGGCATGTCTGGTGTGACCAATCATGTGACAGAGCCAGGTCGTTACGGTGGTTACCCGATTCAGAAATTGAAAGACTCACTTCGCTCTCTCTCATCTTTGGCACATTTGCCTGAAATGAGACGACAACTCAAATCTCTTCTCGACTCACAATAGGACTGCAAAATGAAGCGATTCTACATCACCACTCCGATCTACTACCCTAACGATGTTCCTCATATCGGCACTGCCTACTCGACAATTATGTGCGATATCATTAAACGCTATCATACGCTCTTTAACAGAGAGACCTATTTTGTTACGGGCACCGACGAGCACGGCCAAAAAATTCAGAAAGCTGCTGAAGAAAGAGGTATTCCGCCGCAGCAGCACTGTGATGAAATGGTCGAAAACTTTAAATCTGCCTGGCAGAAGCTTGAAGTCGACTACAATCATTTCTTTAGAACCACCGATGACTGGCACAAAGATGTGGTTAGCAAATGCCTTCAAGAGCTATTTGATAAAGATGAAATCTACACCGACACCTACGAGGGCTGGTATTCAGTCAGTGAAGAGATTTTTTATACCGACAAAGAAGTTGTAGATGGCAAAAGCCCAAGTGGCCGTGAAGTCACGCGCATTAAAGAGAAAAATTATTTCTTTAAGATGTCAAAATACCAACAGCAGTTGATCGACTACATTGAATCAAACCCTGATTTTATCAAACCCGAGTCGCGAAAAAACGAAGTCTTAGGTTTTCTGAAACAACCTCTTGGAGACCTTTGCATCAGTCGGCCCAAATCGCGCCTCAGCTGGGGCATCGAGCTGCCTTTTGACACTGAGTACGTCACTTATGTTTGGTTTGATGCTCTCTTAAATTACGCAACGGCTGTCGGCTTAAAGCAAGAAGGCAAACAGGCTGAATTCGAAAAATGGTGGAGCTCAACTGATTCAGGCGTTCACCATGTTATCGGAAAAGACATTCTAACTACACACTGTGTTTACTGGCCAACTATGTTGATGGCTCTCGGTTTACCTTTGCCAAAGACGATCTTTGCACATGGCTGGATCCTCAACAAAGACAACGGCAAAATGAGTAAGTCAACAGGCGGGGTTCTCTCTGCAGATGTCTTCACAGACATAGTCGATATCGAGCCTCTTCGGTATTTTCTAGCGCACGACATTCACTTCGGTAACGACGCTCCAATTTCAAGAGAACTTGTAGTTCAGAGCGTGAACAACGACCTGGCGAACAACATCGGCAACCTTTTGAGCCGAAGCACCAACCTCATAGCCAAGTACTTTGAGGGCTCAACACCTAAGGGTTCTGATGACGATGAGCCCACAAAAAAGATTCAAGAACTGGCACTTGCGACGGGTGAGACCGTAAAACAGAACATCGAAGCCTTCGAACCCTCAAAAGCCATGGAGGCGATTATTCGCCTATTAAAAGCCACAAATCAGTTTCTCGAAGAAAAGGCACCATGGACAACTGCCAAAACTGACACAGCTCAAGCAGGCAAAGATCTTTATACAGCAATCGAAGTTCTGCGCATTACCGGCATTCTACTGCAGCCGGTGCTGCCAAACAAAATGGACTCACTGCTGACGCAACTAAGCTGCCAAGACCGGTCTTTTGAAGCTACCAAAATTTGGGGTGCCACTGCAGATGGAACACCTATGGAAAAAAGCAAACCCTTGTTTCCAAGAATCAACTTCAAAGAAGAAGAATAGTAATTTTATCTGATTCGCTTGTTGGTTCGCACGAACCGAACTGAGTAGTACATGTGAAAGTACGGCTTGCCATCTTCGTACTCAGATGCAATTTCTGAAAACTTGAGTTTGAAGCCGGGCTTAATCCAGCCCTGACCTGCCATGTAACGAAGCATTCCCATCACTGGACCAGTCCTGACCTCTTGCTTTAATACATTCGGGTCAACATCCCGGTTCCATGCAACGAATCTGGCTTCACCATTCGTTCTCAACAGTGAAGCCGCATGCGCAATCACACGAGCCTTTTCTTGATCTGACGGAATGTTATTCAAAAGCATGTGAGAAAGGATTAGCTGAAAGCTTCCTTTTTCCAGGCCAGTCTCAGAAGCTGGTGCACCAATCAAGCGGTCACCAAGTTGTTCTTCATAAGTTGAAATCATCTCGAGAGCCGCATCGTTTAGACCCTCAGGGTCGTACTGCTGCCCATATGCCAAATCTACCGAGGTGACATCTTTACCTGCATTTTGTAAGGCTAGGGCAAAACCAGAAAAGCCATCTCCGAGCAACAAGATCTTCTTTCTTCTCACGTGGCCAATATGAGAATAGCCCAACTTCTGAAGTTGATAGAGTGTCGGTGTGTGAAAGACTCTCAACTCATGCTGACCTTCACCCTGGCTCAACAAAAAGTTTGTACCATCTGCTGTGGTTGAAGTGGCGCGCAACTCTGGCCCACAGGTCTCTTCAGAGGCATTAGCTACAAAACTCGCCAGTAAAACTAGCAGAGCCATTCCCAAAAGTAGCTGGCGGCAGAGCAATTTGATCATGAACAGTCCTTCCTCGAGAGGCCGAAGGGTTACAACGATTGTGCCAGGTCAAATCGCTTACATTGCACAGACAGCCTTGAAAATGAGGCCGGCTCTGAAAAGCCTTGAACAAGCCTATAAAAATTGCCGAAAGCCCTGGCAACCAACTTGGCAAGTTGTTCAAGTCGTTGTTAACTCGCCAGAATTTGGGTGGGCCTTGAGAGGCAAAATAACCCAACCCTAGATTCTAGCAGCACCGATGTTTTCAGTACACTTTCAATAAAAGCTGATGAGCCTTCGCCGCCCAAGCAGCTTGGCTGCACCGAGTAATACTGGTAAGGTCCTCGGTCTATGGGTCAGAGACTTCAAAAACTTAAAGACGAACTCGGCAGGCAGAACCTAAGGCCCCTGCCATCTCAGACTGAGGGCTTGGCATTGGCCGCCTCTATGATTTTGCACCTTTTGGTGTTCACTGCCCTATCATTTCAGCTTTTTGACCAAGGCCTACTGGTGGGCTCAATTAAAGGTAGCCCCGATGCAGGTGGAGCGGTGGCTTTTGAAGTTATTGAGCTGCCTGAACCTCAAAAACCAACTCTTCCTCAGGTAGAAGAGAAAATGCTCGATCAGAGCTCTGAAGTGGTGGTTACGAAGAAAAAAATTATTGAGACAAAGCCTCAGCTAAGAAAGCCAAAGACTCAAAAGAAACCCGAAATGGCCTCTGCAAAGTCAAATCTAAAGAGTGATCAACCTGGGCGTGAAGGTCTACTGGGCTTCGATCTACAAAATGTGAAGGGCAATTTATCACCTGAACTTCAGCGGTATTTTACTGAGTTGAGAATGGACATCGAGAGACGCAAAAAGTACCCCAAACTTGCCAAACGGCTACGCCAGAGTGGCCGGGTCATTTTGAAGTTTGAAATCGGTAAGAGTGGCAAAATTGAGAATGTCTACGTCGACGAACCGAGCCCATTTAAAGCTTTAAATGACTCGGCTAAGAAGCTTCTCACAAATTTAAAGGGTGAGTACCCACTTCCCTCTGCAATTAAAGCTGAACGAATAGAAGTCAAGCTGCCCGTGAGTTATCGGCTCTAAGCAGCCCCCGCTCAAAAGTTGTCTAATTTTACTGTCTACCAAAATCAAAAACTGGATACTCTCGGCCACAAGCTGTTTCACCCGAGCCAGGAAACTCAATAGCTTGCTGAACAGAAATACCAGACTCATTGTACTCAACGTTCAATTCGACCCCATCTGCTTCGGCCAAGAATGGATCAATTCGCCGCTCGCAATTGCGATGCGAGCCGATATCAGGTGAGCATTTACAAAAACCACCTGGTGCCTTCCACGATAGCCCTCCGTAGAACTTGCCGTCGTCACCCATCGTAATCACACCTTTGTAGAGCACTTCACAAGTGATCTTGTAAGCGGCCCCTCGTCTTTCAAAATTGAACTTGAGAGATCGATCTGCGCTTTGACCATCAAACTCACCAATTGTCATCTCAAGACTACCCGTTGCTTTGTCTAAGTAATCACCAAAACAACCCAAGGCTTCTTTATTGCTCTTCGTGATGACATAGCTACCCTCAACCTGAGCTACTGCACCCGAAGAAAAAAGTGCCCCCACTACAAAAATCAGAAATGCCTTTTTCATTATTTTACCTCTCTTTTTCGATCTATCCTTAAAACACTGTAATACTAATCCATTTACCAAATCTCTCAACTGCGTTTTGCTTAAAGCGCAACCGAGTACTCAAGCCTAATATCTCGAGACTGACCAACCAGCGGTGTGCCGTGCCTTCTGTAAAAGGAGTCAGCCACGTTGTTCACTCTAAGTCTGAGCTGATTCAACGAATCCATCCATTTAAAGCTTCTAGCAAAGTAGACGTTGTACAATTCGAATCCCGGGGTTTCTTCAGGGTCAGTCCCGTTGCCAGATACTCGGTCTTGTCTAAAAAATTCAAGCCGTTGCAAACCAAAAGCAAAGTTCGAATCTCGATATTCAATGCGAGTTGAAAGCTGACCTGCTGGTGCGGTGCCAAGAGGAAGTCTTTCGAAAGTTCTCTCACCTCGCACCCGAGAAAAGCCATTTACAATATTAAACGCACCGACAGCTTGAGTGAGCTGAACCTCAAGCCCTTGCAAATCGACTAAGTCTCTATTCACGAACTGGGTTGTATCAAACCCGAAGTCTTGAGCAATGTAGTTGGTGATTTCGCTCCTATAGACAGAGGTACGAAGTGACCCCTCACTCCCCTGGAAGGCCTCCCAATCGACCATCAGTTTGGCTTCGTAGGTGCGAGAATCTTCAGGTTGCAAATTGAGGTTTGGGATAAATGAGTTGAATAACTCTTCACCACTAATCGGATCTCGACCCATTGGAAAGTGCACGCCATCTGGAAACATTTGACGAACACCCGGAGCAGAAAAACCCTCTTCGTAAGACAAAGCTAGGCCCACCTGCTCTGTAATTTGAAAACCCAACTGCACTTCTGGAGAAGCCTCATTCGCAGTGCGAGATTCATCTAAGACATCTGAAGCAAAGTCGACTTGGTCGTACCTAATGCCAGACTGAACCCAAAACCAATCTTTGTAATTGAGCATAGATTGCAAGTAGTAACCTTGACTGTTCATCACTCCATCAGGAAACAAGCCAAAGTCTTGACCATTTTGATCGCCACGACTGGCATCTCGATAAAGCTCAGCACCTGGCTGCAGCTCCCAGGTCACACCATTTTCTCCCGACAAAAGATCATAGATCGAGTGAAAAGCCACGCCATTGGTCTCTACAAATCGAACGTCTGTTCTCGGGCGATCGACAAAGTCTCGAACCATTTCAGTTTGTGTGTTGTAAATCAAAACCTCTGGCCGAAATCTCGAGTCTCGGCTTAACTTGTACTGACCGCGAACACTCTTGAAGGTTTCAACTTGCTCGGCGGCAGCATTATTCACTGGGTCAACTTGGCCCTGAGGGTTAATTGGAGTTCTCGAATCTTTGCTGTGCTCCTCTGCCGTGATCGTGAAACGATGACCATTGCCTAGCTCAAAGTTGTTTTTGCCCCAGAATGACTGATCTTGATAACCAGAAAACTGTAGCTCTTCACCATTCACCTGATCGATGTTACTGGTGTTTGTGGTGGTCACATCAAGCAAGAGGCCATTCTTGGCCTTATCTCCGTAGCGGGTGCCACCAGTCACCGAAACTTGGTTAGACTCCCCATTGCTGGAGTAATTGTTTCGCAGTTGAAGAGTTCGATTTTGCGTCTGTTTCAAAAACTGCTCGGCGTTCATGGTTTGAAAACTCACAACACCGCCAAGAGCTCCAGACCCAAACCGACTAGAAGCCCCGCCTTTCATCACATCGGCTCGCGACAGCAGATGGTTTCTTACCGGAATAATAGAGTTGTGTGACATTTGAAAATTCTGACGAGAGCCATCTAAAAGCAAAAGCACTTGGCTCGGCTGAAAGCCCCGAATGCTGATCAGCTGAGACTCTTTTCTTGGTCCGCCTATGTTGTCGACACCTGGAACTAAATCTAAGACCTCAGAGATCTTATCGCTTTGCTGAGCTTTGATGTCAGAGCTCGACACCTCGTCTTCGACGAATTTACCAAAGTAGGAACGACCCGTATCTGACGAGCTGCCCTCTTCAACTGTGATGTCTTTCATTTCATAAGACTCGGCCTCAGCAGCTGAATCGCCTTCTCGGAGCTTAACTGAGGAGGTCTGAGCAGAGGCGAAATCGCAAAAAATGGCCACAGCAAGGCACAGACAAATAACTCGGAATCTAGCTGCCCCCACCGAAGAGCTGGCAAAATGATGCGACGCTTTCATGCCTTACTTAAACTATATCTCCTCGTGATTGTGCAAGCGAATTCTAAGAGCGAAGGTCACGGCCTCCATAGTTGAAAGCTGCCTGAGAACGTTTCTATTGGGGTCTAACAGCAAATACCTGGGCAGCTCAAAGGAGGAGTACTTTCGCTTGAAATTGTAAAGCCCCTCTGGCGAGTATAGAAATCTTGTCTTTCTCCAAAGGCCTAGCAGCTTTTCTACCCAAGTCTGAGGCTCATCAATAATGCCTGGGCAAAACCCAAGCGCTAACACCTCAGCTTTGCGCTCAGACTGAAGCCACTGGATAGCTTTTACAAGTGTAGCATCCAGAGCAAAGCGGCTCGCTCCTGGCACCTGCATCAAGCTGTCGACATACCAGTGAGTCGAGCCCAAATACCTCCTAAAGGAAACCAGGCTCTCGATGCCACCCTCAGGGTTCTGACTACAAAACAAAACCTCAGCCCCGGCCTTTACCTCGTGCAACGTTCTACCGAATGGGCTTAGCAAGAATTTGATTCTAAATAGGCCTTTTGATCTCTGCCACCTGTGATCAGCGGTCTCGAGAAGCTCTGCAAACTGGTCATAGTTTTCGGGAGTGATTTGAAAAACCGAGAGTTTGGCCTCGTCGGCCTTCTTCAAGGCTCTCCTCGCCTCCTCAGCACCGGCCCCCTTCAGCGACCAGCGTTTGACATTCTCAAACCTGGAGACCCCGCACCTATGAGGCACATGACCACTATTCAATGCGAAACTCTCAGAAAAAAAGTAACCACATACCGCAAAACCCTGCTGATTTGACTCATAAACAAATTGCCTGAAAACAGCCACAGACTTTTCAAGAGTTGAAGCCCTTGGGTCACCAGCCACCACTCGTGTACGGCCAATCTGCTCATAAGCCAATTCACCCGCTGCACTTGCAAATAGCTTTTTGCCAGTCTTTCGCCACACGCACTGCGTGGGATAAAAAAAAGGCCCCTCGTATTGAGCGGCCTTTCTTTGCTTTTCAGATCGTTCAGTCTGAAGCAACTCCATCAGATGATTAGTGGAGCAAGAATCAAAGCAACGATAGAAATCAACTTCACAAGAATGTTCATCGCTGGACCAGTTGTGTCTTTGAACGGATCACCAACAGTATCACCGATAACGGCAGCCGAGTGAGCGTCGCCGCCTTTTTTCTCGCCTTCAACCTGACCTTGTTCGATGTACTTCTTGGCGTTGTCCCAAGAACCACCAGCATTTGACATCAAGAGGGCTCGGGTCACACCTGTAAGAAGTGAACCGGCAAGCATTCCGCCAAGGGCTTCAGCACCTAGACCGAAACCAACAGCAACTGGAGCGATCACAGCCACTAGGCCCGGAGCCACCATCTCTTTAAGAGCAGCGTTTGTTGAGATCTCTACACATCGAGCTGTATCAGGCTTTCCTTTACCTTCCAAAAGACCAGGGATCTCTTTGAACTGACGACGAATCTCAGTCACCATTTCAGCGGCAGCTTTACCAACCGAAGTCATTGTCATGGCAGCAGCAATCAAAACTGTCATAGCACCAAGAAGAAGACCAACAACCACAAGAGGGTTAGTGATATCCATAGTTACGGCAGTTCCAGCTTTCACTTCAACGGCTTGCTTGTAAGCCACGAAAAGCGCCAAAGCTGTAAGGGCAGCAGAACCGATCGCAAACCCTTTACCGATAGCAGCAGTCGTGTTTCCGATTGCATCAAGACCGTCTGTAATTTTACGAACTTCAGGGCCGAGCTCAGACATTTCTGAGATACCACCAGCGTTATCAGCAACTGGGCCATAAGCATCGATAGTCATTGTCACACCAACAGTAGCCAGCATTCCAACGGCCGCCATGGCGATACCGTAAAGACCGGCAACGTTGTAAGAGATCAAAATTGTTGCTGCAATCAAGAACAAAGGGATCGCGCAAGACTGTAGACCAACAGCAATACCAGCAATGATATTTGTGGCTGGGCCAGTTTTTGAAGCTTCAGCAATCTTGAAAACAGGTGCCGCAGCTGTGTAGTACTCAGTGGCTTTACCAATCAATAGACCACCAACTGTACCCGCTGTAATGGCGTAGAAGATGCCCATGCCAAAGCCGAAGACCTGAAGAAGTACAGCAGTTGAACCCAAGAACAAGGCTCCAGCAGTTAGCTCCGATACAAACAAAGCTTTTGAAGGATCCATGTTTTTGAAAACATTCATACCCATGATTCCGATTACAGAAGCAATCAAGCCCAAAACCGCAAGTAGAAGCGGAAGACCCATCAACATAGCTGTTGTCACGTCTGTACCGAAGAATTTAGCCATTACGTCTGGAGACATTGTTGCCGCGATAGTGATCGAAGCAACCATTGCACCCACATAAGACTCAAAAATATCTGCGCCCATTCCAGCAACATCACCAACGTTGTCACCTACGTTATCGGCAATCACACCAGGGTTACGCGGGTCATCCTCAGGGATACCAGCTTCAACTTTACCCACGAGGTCAGAACCTACGTCTGCAGCTTTCGTGAAAATACCACCACCGATACGAGCGAAAAGTGCGATGGAAGATGCACCCATTGAGAAACCGGAGATGATAGAACCTACAGAGTTCTTATCTCCAGCAAACAAAAAGTAAAGAGCACCAAGACCGATCAGACCCAAAGAGGCAACTGACAAGCCCATAACAGCTCCACCGTTAAAGGCTACGAGAAGTGCAGCAGCAACACCTTTGTCTTTGGCCGCAGCAGCTGTTCTGACGTTTCCTTTTGTAGCAGCTTTCATACCGATGAAACCCGCAAGGCCTGAAGCCAAAGCACCACCGACAAATGCAACTGCAGTCTGAACACCAAAACCCCAAACAAGGAGACCGGCAACGATGCCCACAAAAACGACGAGCTTAGAGTACTCAGCTTTCAAGAAAGTCATGGCACCGAGATGAATCTCATCACCAATGGCAATCATCTTGTCTGTTCCAGCGGATTGTCGCACAACGGCTCTATAGCTCATAAATGCGAAACCCAAACCTACCAAACCCACAATTGGGGCGATCAAACCTGCATCTAACATGGAGGCTTCTCCTTATATATTTGTGTTTCAAATCATTGTTATAAAATTAACTTTTCGCTTTAAAGTCGTATGGATTCACGTATTTGGCGGGGATTGTCAATGACTTCTACCCTTACCTCGCCAAAGAAAACTAAATATTGCGCTAAGAATTCCAATGACTTCCCCAGAAGCTCATGGCAGAACAGGCTGAGCGAATTTTTTGAAAAATCGAGTCCGAAAAAACTAGCAGTTTGCTGAGTTTGCCACCCCCCTCAAAAGGAGTTCACCGCGTGAGCTATCAATTCTACAAGGTTGTACACATCATCGGAATCGTTTGCATTTTCTCAAGCCTGGGTGCCATTTTGTTGAACAGCCTCATCGACGGCGAAAGAAAGTTCAAGAATAGAAAATGGGTTATGATCATTCACGGGGTGGGTATGCTGGTTGCTCTAACAGGCGGCTTTGGCTTGATGGCTCGGCTCAACATGATGGGTGATGGCTGGCCGGGATGGATCCACGCCAAATTGACAATTTGGCTCTTCCTGGGATTAGTTGTCGCGATTATTCCTCGAAAGCCTAAGCTCGCTTTGCCAATCTGGTTCACCATTATTGCATTGGCTGGTTGCGCTGCCTACCTAGCTAACTACAAGCCTTTTTAGAGTTTTCTCATAACTCCGGTTTCGCATGATTTATTTTCATGTCAATTGGCATATTTATAGCTTCGAATTGAACTAACGAAATCTGTATTGAGGGGGAAAATATGGGGGCTCGCCTTTTAGTGCTAACCTTTGTCGCTTTGACGGCAATGGCAGCAGAAGCGGAGTACGAACATGATAACGCTACGCATGCGGCCATCATGTATAACGAGTTTCAAGTTCCTCGTCTCACACAGCTAGAACAGCAATGGCAAAAGAGAATATGGCTGACTCGTGTCTCTCGCTCACTTTGGAAGGGCTACAACCTTCGCGATTCTCGACTGCTAGACCGATGGCTTCAGATGGATGAAGAAAGCGTTGTTCTTGAGATGCTCGCGGATGAGCGTTTTCTCAAGACTGCAATCGATTTCGGATACTTCTACCTTGGCCGCAAATCACATGACATTCCGTTCTCATGGGAGAACCCAGACAGCCTAATGCTTTTGAACCAGTATCCAAACGTGGCCCATTTGGCGAGGCAGCTCGAGTCAGGCGAAGGTGACTTTTTCGACTTCTACTCAGCAGATGCACCAGTCTATCTTGCGAGACTGAGAAACCCACCAAACTTCACGACAGATCCTGAAAAACCAGCTGACCCCAATGCCACTCCAAAAGAGATTCGCGAGAGACTTGTCGACGACTGGGTACTCGCTTACATCAAGTTCAAAGAGTATTTGAACGACACAGCTAAAGGCTACGACAAGTCTTTCTTTTGCTCCGAGATTTTAGATTCGGCACCGCTGACACGAATTGCCAGTTTTTACGGCTACGACACCATCACCTTCTTCAATGCTGAGGCTCTCAGGCAGCCATTTTTCAGACTCTCGGCTTATTGTGGTGCACCCAATGGCCCCGATTACAGCAGAGAAGAGTTACTTGCCATGGGCACAGAGATTCACAGCTTTGTTGTCTACCTTCACCTCTTAACCCAGAAAAACTATGAACTTGATGTCTACGCACCACGCAGATTTGCTGACCTTAAACTTATACCTGAAATGATCCTACCAACTCAGTCAGCACACCCTTTCGAGATGAGTTATGCAAACTACATCAGTAACAACTCGACGAACTTTAACCGAAAACGAGCAGCTTACATTCTCGATCGCTTCTTCTGCGATGACCTCACGCCCGTAGCAATCGAAGATAGTGGCGACCACACTTCTGACAAACACGGAACGCAAGCGACTTGCATGGCCTGTCACTACCGACTCGATCCGATGGCCGGTTTCTTTAAGTCTCGAGGCAATTTCTTTCGCAACTATTCAGGCGAGCAAAGCATCGTATTTGATGACAACGCAGTCTTACCGCTAGACGAGTATGTTGACGCCTGGAGAAACCCTGCCGATCATCAGCGCGAGTGGGATATCGGCTATGTGCGCTCGCAAAAAGATGAACAACTGAACAGTTACGGCGAGACCTTGGCCGATTTGAGTGAAATCTTGAAAACAGCGCCTGAGGTTCGATCTTGCCTTGTGAAGAGGGTTTTCCAGTACATGACCTCAAGTGATCAGACCTTTGACGGCGACTACATGGACTTTGTCACAGCCACTTTCAATAACCAGTCAAAGCAAAATTCTGTACAGGCCTTCAAGCGTGTTTTCGGCACAGCTGCTCTCAGTCAGACCTTCGCTGAAAATGACCGTTTGCCAAACGAGTGCTACGACTTCGAGCCAGGTGCCGACCCAGCTAATCGCCCCCCATGCCAGGTGGCCAGCATTCTAGAGAAGACTTGTTACAAGTGTCATAGCTCTCCAGATGGCAGAGGCAATCTCAATCTCGACACCTGGGTAAAGGTGGCTCCTGGTCAGTTCTCTTTTGAACACTGGGACCGAGAGTTCAATCGAGTGCCTAGGTCTGAGACCATGGCTAGCATAGCAGAGAGGCTATCTTCACCTAATCCACGACTGCGCATGCCTAAAGGGGGCGGTCACATGAACGCCGTCGACCGAAAAGACCTTTACCTTTGGGCTCTTGAGCAAGCTGGTATTGAAGAAGGAGAACAGCCGTGATTAAAAATTCAGTTCAAAACAAAAGAGGCATGAAACAGAAAATTCACCGAGCTAGCTTAGCCTGCGTAGTCACATTTATAGGCCTCTCCGCGACGACACTTGTGTCTGCACCCTGCGCCTTCGCCTCAGTACCATCAGGCTCTTACTACGGCTATCAGCAACTTGAAAAGCGAGTGCTTAATCGAATCATCAAACCTTCTAGAAAAGATCAATGGAATCTCAGCTTCTTTTTGACACGAACGACTCGAAGCTCTTCACGGGTAGATGGGCTCGACCGATTACTTGGCTATTATGAAAACGGTCAGTTTCAAAACGGGGCCCCAAATGCTCTCAACTGGACTTTTGCATCTTTGGTTTTTACAAAACTGAGCCAGGCCTTATCTGAATCTTGCACTGGCTGGAGCAGCTACCGGCAATGGTTTCAGCATAAGGCTTTAAAGGCTACAGAAAATGTCTGCACTGAGGCTTCGAACTCAGGAGTTATCAGCGAAGAGACCCTTCTCGACTTTTGGATCTTACTTATGGGCTACGATGCAAGCTTCGACGAATTCGAAGCCTGGATGGCTTTTTCAAACAGTGAGGTGATGCGCTCACTGCCGGAGCCTGAGAGAGTCGCCAAGATGGCAAAGACCATATTGATGAACCCTTACTTCTTGATACGCAACTGATTGGAGAGCCTTTATGATCACAAGACGCTCATTCTTAAAAAACAGCTCCCTTTCGTTAGCTGCAGCTTGTCTGCCTCAATTCAGCTTGGCACAAACCCTGAATCAAGAGGACCCGCATTTCTTTTTATCTCTTACTTATTTTGGTGGCTGGGATCACTCGTACCTATTTGATGCCAGACCACTCGAGATGACCACTCGTGGTTTGATTCAAAACTATAGCAAATCGCAACCAACAGTTTGGTCGAGCGGAGACACTGAG
Organism: Bdellovibrionales bacterium; assembly: GCA_013216195.1. GTDB lineage: Bacteria > Bdellovibrionota > Bdellovibrionia > Bdellovibrionales > UBA1609 > JABSOQ01. The sequence goes on along the minus strand of JABSOQ010000056.1, from coordinate 230 downwards.
GATTGGCTCGCTAACCCGCTGGTAAACGAACTAAAGAAGTTCTCTCAAGACTTTTGCATCGTAAAAGGCGTCATGATGGCCACCACTTTTGATAGTCACGGCCAGAATGAGAACTATATCTTCACTGGCAACGCCTTTGGTGGTGACTCATTTATTCCGGTAATCAACCAGACGGGAAAGGTGCGACAAAAACAGATCCCCATGGATGGCGTGCTGTCAGGCGGCAGCTC
>JABSOQ010000055.1 GCA_013216195.1 Bdellovibrionales bacterium | reverse complement strand
TCGTCTATACCGCAGCTAGATATGGCATACCTTACAAAGTCATCGAGCAGACTCTTGCCACACCGGCAGTGGCTTTTGGAAGCGACGAACCTGAAGACGTGGTCGCCGGTAAACTTGGCGAGAATTTACAAGACAGAGTCAATCAGTCACTCTTAGCCTTTGGAACCTCAGCAGACGTGCCTTATGGCGATATGCCGAGACAAAGACGTGACGAAGTTGAAGTTCCAAGCCCAACTGGCGGTGGTAAAGCACTCGCGAAAGCCATGGCCGCTGCGGCCGAAGGCGAAGACAGCGCATTAACTGATCCTCTGGGGTTAGGTGTAAGAATCACAGATGAGCCAGTGGCGATTTCGCCTGAGGCCCAAACTGAGATTAAAGACCTAGGTTTATTCTTAGGCTTTGACCCCACAGTTGAGGCCTCAAGTTACCCGAACACTGACTTAAGCAATCACCCCGCAGAAAAAGTGAGAGTTACCTTCGCATCTGATATCAGATCAGAAATTGTGGCCGTCACTTCACAGTATGATCTCAAGCGTGCCGACGACTGGGCTGTGTACACTGCAGACGGTCACTTGTTCTTGCTGCTGATGAAACCTGGCTTTGGTGGAGACGGCAATGCTCTAGAAAAAGTCTTCAGAGTCAAAGCCGGCGAAACTAGCACAGGCACTGAGTTATCAAAAGAGCGATTTGAGACCTGGGTGAACGCTTCAGGAAGAGTCTGCTTTGGCCGCATACCGGTCCCGACTTCGGCTCAGCACCCAGATCAGATGGCAGTCTCCACCGAGTTTAATGTGAGAGCCGTTGCTGCTGATGACATTGGCCTGCTTGAACTCTACTCGAGAGATGGAAGCTTTGGTTGCTTCGGCAAAGAGTCTTCAATGGTACCTAACTACAGGCCTATCGATGTGTTTGATAATTCTTCTGCGCGTGACATCTCAACTTTACTTGGACCTGGCTTTGAAGTCTCAGCACTCGAAGTGGCACCACCAGAAGAGACTTCAATACTGGAGCAGTTCATAAGAAGAGATGCCGAGACCACAAAGAGACCGACAAAGGCTCCGGAGCAACCCGTTTACCGAGACCCTAGAGATATTCATCCTGACAGCAGAGCAGCCGCACAGGGCGAGAAAGCCGCTGAAGTGAAGATTGAGCCGTCTGAATTTGAAAAAGAAGTGAGAGAGCACCCTCTCTCTGAGACTGTGCCCTTCTAAGATCAGCAAAGATCAAATTAAACAGAGGCCGAGACCCTCACCGTCTCGGCCAGTTTAAGGTTACCAACGACACCTATTGGCTCCTGATGGCTGAATCTCTCGAAACAGCATCAGCTTTTTAGCTAACCAAGGCAGAGGGTTATCGCCCCATTTTTTACTCTTAGTGATGTCATCATAATATTTGACCTCACCTTTATGACGAAAAACCATTCTGACTTGCTTGCGCTTTTTCTTCCACATCTCGACGACGCGGCGGAGCTCAAATGTGGTCATCGCCATACCAATATCGGGCTGACCCCTCATCCACCTCGAGTACTCGGGCTCAATCTCTTCGACGATAATGATGTCTTTTTGGTAATCAAAGGGCTGCCAGCTCGAGCCCATGATGAAGTGATTGCTTGAGCCCATCTCTGTTCTGAGATTGCTAAACATTGATGTGTTACCAGCTGTGCGAAGCCCCATATAAGAGGTATTCGTATAAATAAGTAACAGCACCGGCATCACCATCATCCAACGCGGGTTCATCTTCGACAGATCAAACAGGTTATGACCCCTAAGAGTGAATGGACTTAAACCACAGGCCCTAATATTTTTGTACAATTGAAAGATAAAGTAAAAGCTTCCTGCCAAATAGAACCAGCCCTGAGCCACATCAGAGTAAATGATGTGATCCCATTCATAATCGATCATAAGACGAGCGACGACTGAGCCGGCAACTGCAGAAGCAACCAAAAAGTTAATGCCCTTTTGGGCACGGGCACGATTCTCTTCGCCTTGATAAATTTCAGAGGGCAAAAAGCATAACAAAATTGAATAACAAATGCTCGCAAAGTCATAGAATGACAGAGGAACCAGATAAGAATGGAGGCCGACAAAAGACAACACCCCCAACAGCTGAGTTCTCGGAAACAGCAAAAACATAGCACCTAGGAGTTCAACGACAACCACAAGATGCGGAGAGTAATCAAGAAAGAACTGCGGTATGAGCTCTGGCGCAAAGTTATACTCTCTTGCATACCTGAGAAAGAAATCTGAAGCGCAGCTGACCTCTGGGTTAAAGAAGTCAGAATTGAATTTGTGAAACCCCGCCATAAAATAGACAACGAAAAGGCTTAAACAGACTATTGAGCGAACACCCTCAAAGTCTTTGATCAAAAACTCCTCTGTCAGATCTTTGTTTTTGTACCAGGAGTAACCCGCCCACAGTATCAAACAAAAGCAAATCACCATGTAGTAGTTGGCATGATTAGCCAAATGCGGAGATTTTGAAAAGTTGTAGGCAAAAAAGAAGATGATGCTCACCAAAAACGGTAGCGACTTATCTTTTACCTGATTGATCCAAAGTATAAGTAGCATGCCAATTACAGTGATCGAAATCGGACGCCAATCTTCAGAATGATGCAAAAAGAACGCAACTACCCAAAACTGAGCAAAAAACGAAAACATATCCCACTCCCCTAAGCCGGTAGCATGAGCCACCAAAATACCGCTGCGGTTTGTTGATCCGTTTGTTACAGCGGTCTAAAGCAACGCAACTATTGAAGAATCTAAGGTTTCAGTACAGAGATCTGACAGATTTTGAAAAACTTCACCAGCATTTTTGAAAATGGTAACTCGAGTCATTAAAGGGGAAGGCCAAACTCTCCCACAATCATTTTGTCTGAGGGCAGTGATTCACTAAATTCAGCCGCTATTTCAGATGACTGACATAAAAATCTTCAGGTATCGGAACATAAAGAAACTGCAAGTCTGGATTCAGCTGCTGCAACTCAAGAATTTGCTGCCTGCTCAGGTGCCGATCTCTCAGCGTGAAATAGGCTCTTGGCCTCAAATACATTGAAGTAAAAAAGGTTTTGTAGTCCTCAAACTGAGTTCTAACCTGAAAGGTTGAGCCGTCTTCAGGACTCTCTATTGCCTGCCACACATCTGTGAAATCGAGAGTCACCTGCGAAAGCAGTTCTGAGTTTGCCATATTGAAAATAAATCTTTGAGAGTCATCGCAGGCCTGAAGCCGAATATGCCACAAAGACTTCATTGTAAGGTCAAAGAATTTGGCACATGGTGCACCTGGTATTGAGACCACCTGCAGACTCGGCATCCTCCCAAGTAAAGCTGTAATCTGGCCCGAATCGCCAGGCTCCCCCCCTAGGGTCACCGAAACAAACCAAATTATGATGCCCCACTTCGTGAAGCTGAACACTAAACTTTAAAAGGTTCGTAAAAACGGCCTCAGTCTCAAGAACACGATGAAAAGCCCAAGCTCTCACTCCGTTATAGCCAAAGTTTGGTCCTGCAAACGACAAAGACCTGACTTGCTCTGGGTGAGCACAGATCAAATCCAAAAACACTGAAAACGAATCACTATCAAGCGACTCCAATGTCTGTTGATTTCTTATGTACTCCGAAACTGTGACCTAAGGGAACTCAGATCTTGAATGTGAAGTGAAGCCGTAGTGGCTGCCTTGCCATTCAATATCAAAGCCAGAGCCTGAGTCAGAGAAAAGCAGCTGGTTGAAAGAGCCTACAGGTAAATCGCCACTTGGCTCTTCCCCGATCTGCTTCAACACCTCTAAGTGATTCAACTTACCTTGTACATTTAAATGTCTTGAAAGCTGTTCAAGCTCTTTTTTCAAACCCTCTCCTCACTAAAAAGTAGTTGAATGTCACAATTCACAATCCATCAATAACGGAATCAAAAATACCAGGCATCTACCGGCGACCCACCACAGCAGCGCTAACGACGACCCGTGGAGTTCTGATCAAACATTGGCTATTTTTTAGCCTGAAAGAAATCTCTACGCTCTAATCTAAATTCGCGGCGCTTTCTAGCCGCTTCGAATCGTCGAATCTCTTCATCAGATTCAGGAGTGATCGGATCAATCTGCGTGGGCTTGCCGTCTTTACCTAAGGCGACAAAGGTCAAGTAGGCAGAGGCTGTGTGAAAGCACTCACCTTTAATGGGGTTCTCTGCATCTACTCGGACCCCCACCTCCATTGAAGTGCGCGAAGTGAAATTTACTGAGGCCTTTAAATTCACAATCCAGCCCGTGTAGACTGGCGCAACAAAGTGCAGATCATCAATATTGGCAGTCACAACTGGCAACTGAGCATGTCTCTGCGCTGTGATGGCTGCGCAAATGTCGATCCAAGACATAATCACCCCACCAAACACGCTATCGAGAGAGTTGGTATGAGTTGGCAACACCATCTCGGTCATAGTCGTCATCGATTGCTGAACTGTTTTTTTCATAGCGCGCTCTTTTCTTCCGTAACTCAGCCTGTGCTAAGACCAAGTGATTCTGGCCATCAAATTGCACCGTAAGCTTATCAACATTGAGAGCAAATTGACACGGAATTGGAAGCATCATTTTGAAAATAGTCCCAATCGCATGCTTTTTTTTGGCACTAATCTTAAGTGACTTCGCTAGCTCAACCGAAACGGAGCCTCCCAATTGCGCTCAAAAGCTCAATCGCCAAGCTGAATTGCACCGCCTGAAGGTGGCCTTCATGCCGGCAGTAATGGCTTTTCAAAAAATAGCCCTCTCACAAGAACAACTGCAACAAGTTGAACGAATCGCTAGAGGAGAACGCGAATTCCTGCGCCTTGGAAGCTTTGAACTTCTTCGAAGAGATCCTACTTTTGGCATTTCGCTTCACCACTTCACCAAAGCTTCAAGGCGTGAATTGGCAACCCTCCTTACAGAGGCAAGCTCAAAGATGGGAATTGGCACCCAAACACCAGAGCCATCAGTATTAAGCAATTTTTCAGAGATATCTCGGAGACAATCACGTCATTTGGTAGACGGCATGAAACTCGACAACCGCAACTTTTACTTAGCCCGCGATTCAGGAGAGACCTTTCCCCACGGACTCATGATGGTGATAATCCCTCTAGCCCTTGATGATATCGAGCATTTTGAAAACCTGCTCTTGGCAACAGGCGTGACGTTACAGATTCTGGCAAACTCTCAAGACCGACTTCAACAAGTGGCCCTAACCGCAATAGATAATGACTCGAGCCTAAACTTCGCTCGCAAAGATGAGAGAATCGCCCCTGTAGACAAGCCTTCTTACATGGCAATTTGGGAGGGAATTGTCAGCCTTCACCAATTGCTAGTAGCACTTTCAATTCATCAACACCCTAGCCTGAACCGGCAACAAGTCATTGAGAGTGTGCTAAGGCGACCTGAGGGCAATGGTACAACTTTGGCTAGCCGAATCGCTAGCCAGTTTTCACTAGGAGTCCTCGGCCCTATGAATCAATTGGGTCAATTCCCGAGCCCATTAATTGATACGCAGAGACGAGACAAAGTCTCGCTAAACCCACTCTTTCTTTCCGAAATGCAGCGACAAAGAAACGAACTGCAAATCTCAGCAACAACGGAATACGCAGCTGGCTATGGCTGCCCAATGAGTTACTACATGGCAGAGCACTGCAAATCGGGAATAGATGCACTGGCAGAAATCTACCTGCGCATTTACCAAAGAGTCTATCGGCTCAGGCTTAACTCTGCGCAGAGCCTAGACTCAATCGAAAGCTTACTGAACTCTTACGCTCCTGAATTTGAGTACAATGGCCTGGAGTTCTGACTGATCGCCCAGGTACTACTAAATGACGGGTCATTCCGCCAATAAATCGACCCACTGAGCATCGAACAAAAAAAGCCCGGCTACCGCCAGGCTTTTTATCAATCTATTCTATAAACAACTTAGAACGAAGAACCGTTGTCGTTGTCGATGCCTCTGTTAAGAGTAGGCATTACAGGCGCCTGAGCGATTTCGCCACCAACAGTTGTGTTACCAGCTGGGATAGTGTTCGCTTGGCTGTGAGCAAGACCCTGTTCTTGAGGCATCTGTTGCTCTGGCTGACGTTGCTCTTCTTTTTCGATGAAACCGATGTGCGGTAGGCACCATACGATTAGCTGAGCGCGAGATTTCACGTTCATCTTTTTATAGATGTTAGTCAGGTGAAATTTCACTGTTTTTTCAGTTACGAAAAGCTGATTGGCAACTTCCTTGTTGGACAGTCCTTTAGTCACCAATTCCGCTACTTCTGCTTCACGGTTAGACAAACCATTCTGTATTAGGACATCTCTGAGCATCCTTGCTCCCTCCCCAATTATTGTTATTGTTATTGTTTTTTTCTCTACGGAAGTGTTAAGACCTTTTGTCTGTTTCACTCCACCACCCATATAAAAGTCTACAGGATTTTAGTTTGATCGCAAGGGATAAAAGTTTTGTTTTTTTGTTTCTAGACTGGTCGAAAATCTGACCAAACACTCAACTTTCGTAGATAAAAAAGATCTTTTTATTAACCATCCCCTCGACTTACGCAAAGGTCAGATTTCAAAAGGCAAAACTCCCCAAAGCTCGATTTACCAGACTAAAGACGGTAATTAACCGAAACATTTTTTGCACCGAAACCGACCTTTCTCGAGTCCTAACTCAAATCATCATAAAGCCAACTGCCTTTTGACACATTCCGTTATTATTGGAAGATTTCCTCTTTTGAATCCTCTTCGCCGACCAAAAATTGCTGATTTTCATCCAAAAGAAGTGATTCGAGCTTCTCTGAAAGCTCTTCGGGAGTCATCTGAGTCTTTACTGCGAACACATCATCAATTTGCTGCCCCCAGGTGTGCACTCTAGCCCAAGCCATTTGCAACCCAAGAGTGTGAAAAGCTTCTGCCGCCGCCAACAACAAACCTTTTTGGTCTTTACCACGAAGAGAGACAACAACCCCCTCCTCTTCTTCACCCGTTACTTGCACTGAGTGAAACCTGGCAATTGAGGGTTTACCTGGCTTGATCTGATCTTCGAGCGCCTTCAACATTTTTTGCAATTGCTGAGGCGTTTTATTTGTCTTCACTTGAAACCAATCGTAAACACCAAAGGTTTCGTAGGTCGATATACCGCTCTGCCTGACCTGACAGCCCATCGCAGACAACAAACGAACAAAGCTCAAGAACAAGCCGGCTTCATCTTTTTTTCTGTGAAAGCGAATCCAGGTTTGCCCCGCCTTATTCTTCACTATCAGAGTCGGCAAGTCGCCTTTGGCCGAAGAGAGGTCCTCATAATCCTTTAAAAGTGTCGCAGACGGGACCCCCTCAAACACCATTGGATCTAAAGCATCTAGAAACTTCTGCGAGACCTTTACCTTCTTGCTATCTGCCATAGCCAACAATCTTCGAAACCGCTCTGCTTTTGGCTGAGTGAAGCTCGAAACCAGCTGACCGATCAACTGCTCCTTCCACTCTGTCCAGGCCTCGGGGTTCGTCGACTGAATGTCGATCGCGGTAAAAAGTGCCAGCCTCATCAGCCGCTTTCCTTTAACACCGGCCTCATGCAGACGCTTCCAGGTCTTGGGAGAATTCGGATTCATTCGAAAAGCCGCTGTCGAAAGCACCAAATGATGCTTTACAAGCCATGCGACCTCCACAGTGAGCCTCAGTGATAGACCCATCTGAACGAACTCTCGCTTAACTATGCGTGCGCCCTTGGTGCTATGATCGCCGCCCAGCCCCTTGCCGAGATCATGGTAAATGCAAGTCCAAAGTAGAATGCGCCAATCATTTTCGGTCATGGTTGCAGCAATAGGCTGCAGACTTCCTAGCAGCTTTGGCTTAGAATAGACTCGCTTCAGATTTCGAACAGCCTGTCTGATGTGCTCATCTAACGTAAACCTATGGTAGTGATCATGCTGCGAATGCCCCTGAACCCTCGCTAATTGGGGGAGACACAACTCCAAAACTCGTGATCTAAAAAAAGAATCAAGTGACGGCTCGCTGTTGCTGATCTTGAGGTACTTAGAAAGATTTCGACCAACTTGACGTTTGGTGACACCCTTCTTAAAGACAGAATCAATCACTCCCCGAACCCGGCCCTCCATGAGTACTGAGGGCTCATCCACCAAAGACGACATCACCTCCGAGAGTGACTTCAATTTGGCCTCTTCGACTTTTCTGATCTTGGCTTTTGACTCTTTGGCTCTGGCCAACATCCAGTCGGCATAAAAACTCACCTTAGATAACCCTGACTGGAGCGCTTTCATAAACTCAAGTGAGTTTTCAAAATGCAGCCAATCTGAAATTTCGTGCTGCAAGTCTGCCGAGAGCACTTCGGCACCGCCCAAAAGGTGCATTTTTTGTCTGATCGCCAAAAAGAAGTACTTGTACTCATCAAACACACTCAAGGCCTGATGAGCATCATGAAACCTCTCAGGAAACAGGTCATTCATGTGCAAAGCCTGCTGCAAATCTCTCAAGCCACCGGCACCATACTTAATATTTGGCTCTAAAAAGTTAGAGATTGAATCGTAACGTTCATTGCGCTGCTGGCGCTCGGCAACAATCACATTGAGTGTGTCTTTTTTGTAAGACTCTCCCTGAGACTCAATCATGCGTTGCTGCTCAGCCAACTTCTCGCCGGCCTCCCAATGAAAAGCCTTTGCCCCTAATAGAGCCAGCACATCAAAGGCATCGACTCCCGTTGTCCAATCAGAAGGGTCTTCAGGTACACGGTGGCGAATTCGGAAGTTCAGATCTTGCGCCTGCAAAATCACCTTCTCTGCCGCCTTCACATCTCCGACAAACAGCAAGTCGATATCAGACGAGGGACACAACTCGTCTCTTGCCCAAGAACCCAGCGCAATCGGCTGAGACTCCTCCCAACCTTCGAGACTCTGAAACTTGAACAACAACCTCTCACTTAGCCAAAGCGAAAAATCGCGACCAACACTTGGCACCTCGCTGCCTTCGATACCCGACAGTGTCATTTGATTAATTTGAAACTCTCGGCCGGCCTGCGACAGCTCAGCCTTGGTTAAGAAAGTTCTTTTTGCCACTGAGCGATCCGGTTCATCACATCCAAAGGTGTCATCTGTGGCAAATTCAAGGCCTTCAACTCATCGGCTATCTGTTGTAGTGCTGGATCAACCGCAGCCTCTTCATTGCTCTCGCCTGACCCCATTGCATCAAGAAGAAAGTCTTCGAAACCAATCTGAGGCTTTGACGAGCGGGTCTCATGAAGCTTCATTAGCCCCTCGGCGCGAGACAAAAGAGTCTTCGGAAGCCCCGCAAGCCTCGCAACACCAATACCATAAGACTTCAACGCAGCCCCTTGCCGCAAAGTGTGCAAGAACTCGATCTCTCCATTACTCTCAACAATGCTCATGTGACCATTGAGAATGCTTTCAAATTTAGTCTCCAACTCTACAAGTTCATGATAATGAGTCGCAAACAAGGTCATACATTTCTTATTCTTTACGAGATGCTCGAGAATAGATTGCGCAAGGCTCATACCATCGTAAGTGCTTGTGCCTCTGCCAATCTCATCTAAAACCAGCAGAGACTGCGATGTCGCTGTCTTAAGAATATGAGCCGTCTCAGTCATCTCTACCATGAAAGTTGAGAGCCCCTCGGTCAGATGATCGCTAGCACCTATTCTAGTAAAGATCTGATCATAAACTGGCAACACCGCAGATTCACAAGCCACATCTGAGCCAATCTGGGCTAACAAGGCGTTGATTGCAACTTGCCTCATCAGCGTACTCTTACCTGCCATATTGGGCCCTGTTAAGAGCAAGCAGCCCGAGGGCTGAAGAGAGATGTCATTCGGCACAAAGCTTTTCTGCAAGGCCTGCTCAATAACCGGATGACGACAGGCCTTCAACTGAAGTGCCCGCACTTTTGAAAACTGCGGCTGACAGTAGTTCGACTCGAGAGAAATGTAGGCAAGACTTGAGTCGACGTCGTGCTCGCTCCACATCCTTGCAAGAGCGGTAATCTCAACCGAGGCCTTAAGCATAACATGCCTTAGCTCTTCAAAGATCTCAAACTCAAGATCATTTCGTTTTGTTTTTGCAGACAGAATCTTGTCTTCAAGCTTTTGCAGCTCATCAGTGATATAGCGCTCGGCATTCGTCAAAGTCTGCTTTCGAACGTAGTGCTTTGGCACCTTATCAGAATGAGTCTTCGTCACCTCTAGGTAAAAACCAAAAACATTGTTGTAGCGAATCTTAAGCGAAGGAATACCAGTCTTTTGCTTCTCTGCCGCCTCCATTTCAAGAAGCAAACTTTGCGAATCTTTCGTTAGCTTAATGTACTCATCAAGCTTTGGGCTTACCCCGTCTCGAATGATTGCACCTTCTTTTACCGACGCCGGAGGCTCGTCTTTAAGAGTTGCGCCAACCCTCTCAACAAGGCTCCCAACAAGCTGCATATTGCTCAAGGCTTCAGAACTCGCTTGAGGAGCCAACCTTTGTGCACACAGACCGGCTTCAAGGCTGGCAGCCAAGTTTTGCAAGTCTCTCGCATTACAGGTCGGCTGAGACAGCTTGCTCAACCTTCTCTCAAGATCTCCTACGCCACTGAGCTCAGAGCGAAAGGCACCGAGTTTTTTGTAATCGGACTTCCAGTAAGAGACCCGAGCCTGTCTTTCTGAAATTTGCTCTTCTTCGATCAGCGGAAACTGTAGACGAGACTTTAGAAGCCTTGCACCAGCTGAGGTCTTTGTGCGGTTGATGGCAACAAAAAGGCTGCCTTCTTTGTCGCCCTTGTAGGTTTGAAAGATCTCAAGGTGCCTCATGGTTGTGGCCGACAGGCGCATGTGGTTTTTAAGCCGCCTCAATTCAAACTTTTTCAAACCAGTGAGAACCTGCTCACCCTGCAGAGTGCGAACGTAAGCGATAAGTCTTTGCTCCGACTCGGCTCCAGACCACTGCTGGTCGAGCACCTCATGCACACTCAAGACCTTAGAGCTCATCTCAAACTCTGACATACGTTCTCGTTTTTGAGCTCCTGAGAGCACAAACTCAACAGGGTTTAGCAAGGCAATCAACTCCTCACGCTCAGCTGAACCAGTGAAGCGGTAGCTAAATGCCTCTTTGGTTGTGACATCTAAAAAGCTCAAAGTCTGCTCGTCGTAGCCGCAAAGATAATGCGAACTCAGCTCATCGAGCGTCTCTGGGTCGTACACCATACCTGGCGTTAGAACTCGAGTGACCGCTCTTTTAACCAAGCCCTTTGCCAATTTAGGGTCTTCGACCTGGTCGCAAATTGCAACTTTGTGGCCGGCGCTTAGAAGTTTTGAAACTGCGCCTGCTATCGAGTGATGGGGCATGCCACACATCTTTGTGTCGTCGCCAGACTTTTTGTTTCGAACAGTGAGCGCGATACCGAGAATAGGTGCTGCAAGCTCTGCATCGTCAGCGAACATTTCGAAGAAATCACCCATTCTAAAAAACAACACTTTGTCTTCGTGCTGATCTTTAATACCCCAGTATTGCTGCATCAAAGGCGTAGTCTTAGCAGGCATCTCTCCCCCTAGGTCTCAAAGGTAGAGGAATATCGCTCTGCGAAACTGGGGTCAATTCGGGAGTGTTGTGTCAGACGCAGAAGAGGGGCTTTTATGCTTTGTGGCAGCTAGCAGATCAATCCAACTTCAACAGAAAGAATTTGAGATAGCGAAGCTCCTGACAAGCTTGGGGGTAAGGGTGATCCATTGGCTGGCCTGAGATGCTTAAAACTTGGCCAACTCTTCGTGCCTTAGACAAACTCGCCGTCACGATCTCAGTAAAGATTTGAAAATCAACTGGCCGGCTGCAAGACGAAAAGGCCATTAAACCTCCAGGCCTGACTTTCTTAGCAGCCTCTGAAAACACTTTCTCATAGCTAACGGCCGCCTTTTCGACCGCAGCCCTTGAACTTGCAAAGGCTGGAGGATCCACCACAACTAAGTCAAACTGGGCCCCTCGGCTTTGCTCCAAATAATCAAACACATTCAAAGCATGGGCTTCGTGCTTCTTTAGGTCTAAATCATTCATTTGCCAGTGCTGTTTGGCAGCCTCGATTGCAGGCTTTGAAATGTCGACGCTCACAACCTGAGAGGCACCGCCCACTCCCGCAGCTACAGAGAAACCACCTGTGTAGCAAAACAAATTTAACACCCTCCACTGGTGACTCAGACTCTTAACGATTTGCCTGTTTTCTCTTTGATCAAGAAAAAAACCAGTCTTCTGACCATGAATCACGTCGGCGGTCCATTTCATTCCATGCTCTAAAAATTCACTTAGGTGCTCACCAGTGCCATGAACGACTTTGGCTTCTCCTTTGCCCGATTGAGGCTTGAAAACCACTCTTTGCAGCTTGCTATCAACTTGTAGCAAGCAATCTGTAATGGCGTCGAGATCCCAGACATGGTGTAAGGTTTGACCGTCGAACTGAACCACGGCTGTCTCTGCAAATCGGTCAACAACCAGGCCCGGCAACAGATCTCCTTCACCGTGAACCCATCGGTAGCCCGAGGTACTTTGAGAGGTTTCAAGATGAGCTCTTAGCTCGAAGGCTCTGCTGATTCGTTGCCGCATCAGCTGCACGGGGTCTTTTGGCAGGCCGACCGAAAACACTCGGAAGGCTAACTCAGAGCCCTTATCGAACAAGCCATAAGCAAGGGGCTTGCCCTTTTGGTCGGCCAACTGATACCACCCCGACTGCTTTGGCAATGACTTGGGATCAAGAGCTTTCTTGTAGACCCAAGGGTGACCGCGCTTGATATCGCGAGTGAGATTTTTACCGAGACGTATTGGCTTCATGAGTTACGGGCTCCAAATTCAAAACATTCGCATCAACTTGCATCTGACATATCAGGCCCAGACTTCGGCTCCGCAGATGCGGCATTGTCTTTGCCAGGCTTTAGCTTTAAGCCCTCAATCGACTTAGAAAGCTCTTTCAACTGGGCTTGTGTACTTTCGCCCTGAGGACCATACTTGAGCTCGATGTAACTTGCAAAGAAATCGGCGACCTGCTCGCGAGGCTCAATGCCCTCAGCCTCGACCCGCTTAGCGAAGTCGAGCGGCCCCTCACCTCGACGCCTCTCAACCCCCAGTTTACCCAACTGAGAATTCACACGTTGGTAAATCTTTGCCAGAGGATCTTTGGGCACTCGTTTGCGATTTAAAAAGAGATAAATAAGCAGCACAAAAATCGAGAGAGCTACCGCAGACAGAGCCAACATCATCCAACGCGTAACACGCTTTAGCCCCAACTTTCTCAACCACTCTTTTTGATAACTGTAGTCGTACTTTAACAAGAACATCGACCAATTGGCATCAACCTGGTCAATGAACATTTGGATGGCATAAAAGCGCTTCGCAAGTGATCGACCGATAAGATCCCAAGTGGTGTTTCTCTGAACCTCTTGATACTCGTCTAAGAACTGATCGGAACCATCACGCACACGTGTTGGTGACACAATAGCTGTAGGGTCAAAACGCTTCCAGGTCGACAACCTGGGGTTCCAGTACTCGATCCAAGCATGAGCATCTTGCGACCTCACCTGCAAAAAGTCACCAAGTAAGCTTGGCTCACCACCTTGAAACCCAACCACCACTCTAGCCGGAAAACCAAAGGATCTCAGAAGAGAAGCAGTTGCCGCAGCATAGTGCTCACAAAAGCCTCTTCGGGCTGAAAATAAAAACTCATCAAGATTCGACATTGTGGGAGGCTCTAGTGTGTACAAAAACTTATCAGCAACGTACATCTCTGAAATCAACCGAATCGCATCTGAAACATCTTCTACCTCATCTCTTCGGCCCTCTACCCAAGCCATGGTTTCAGGGCTATCTTCGAGATCAACCTCCAAATTGGCCTGATACTCTTTGCGATTCTGCCACTTGGTCTTTTGTGGAAAAAGCGAAGAGTAGACTAGGTAGTAGTCCTTTTGCCTTACGGGAACTCGAGACTCAAAAGCCTTACCTTTGAATTCACCCACCTGCACTTTTCTCAAGTCATCAGGAAACTCAACATAGTTGATCCAATCTAGGCCAAACAAAAATCTTGATGATGTCGGCTCTAGGTAAATCTCTTGCACGACAAGATTTTTCTCGACCATATTCACGTTAGGCCTTTGAGGCCTTCCCTTTTGACCTCTCTTCCAAACCAAGCCTCGCCCATCTTCTAAAACAGCCCCACGCCAGTACCGACTAAGAACAGGCACCTTCTCGCGGTTGAGAATCTTCGCACGAAAAACAAGCTTGTTTGACTTCAGAAGCTTCGCGATAGAGCCAGGATTCAACTCGTCAGAGAAGCCAACTCTGCCCTCGGTCTTTTGGGTTGGATTGAAGATTCCTGTACTGAATCTCGGAAAGATAAAAAACAAAGCCAACACAATCGGAAACGACAGCAGGGCCAGCCGAAGCGAGCGGCCTGTCAGGGCCGTCCAACGGCCGCCATCTCGAGGCGAATGATGAAGTGCCATCAGGCTTGTAATCAAGACCAGATCGACGATCATAAAAATCGTCATGGCAAGAGACTGTGAAGATATTAATTTTGACATCAGCAAGAAGTAACAAAGAATTGTCACCACCATAATGTCTCTATACTTTTTTACTTCAAAAAGCTTGAGCGAAACAGTCAGCACCAAAACACTAGCCGAAGCCTCATCTCCCAGAACAGTGCCGTACTCATTGTAGACACCAAGTGCACTTAAGAAACCAAGAACATGAACTGAATATTTGCCTGGAACAGGAATATTGAAATGCTCTGAAGCGTATTTCCAAAGAACAAAGGTCAGACCAAAGCCAATGACCCAATCGGGCAATTCTACCCAGTGGGGCAAGATATTTAAGCCCACTAGAAAGTACACAAAACGCCTGTTGTCTTCAGCTCTCACGAAGCCTCACTTTCGAAGCTTGCAAGTTTTCTGTAGCAGATTCTGGCATGCCCTGCCCCTTGGCTTGCGGTGACAACCTCATCATCAAGAACCAGTTCAAATATCTGATTCTGCCGACTCGCCAAACGAATCCAATGCGAAATCTGACTCAAACCCTCTTCAAGCGGCAGGGCTCGCGTTGCCCGAATGTTAAATGACTGAACGACCCCTGCTGGGCTCTCGAAGGTTTTCACCATCTTCTCTTTGGTTCTAGCGTAAACCTTCCAGTCGACATGATGCTCACTTTCGCCCTGCAAGAAAAGCCTATGGTCCTTGAAGTCATCTTGAAAATCGAGAGTCTCTCTGGCTTTACTGGCCTGAAGAATCTCCTCCATGGTTCTCTTAGGGGC
Organism: Bdellovibrionales bacterium; assembly: GCA_013216195.1. Taxonomy (GTDB): domain Bacteria; phylum Bdellovibrionota; class Bdellovibrionia; order Bdellovibrionales; family UBA1609; genus JABSOQ01. The sequence goes on along the minus strand of JABSOQ010000055.1, from coordinate 7,391 downwards.
TGTTAACTTTGCGTCTACTGGCTTCGGGTAAACAAAGTACTCGGCATCAACTTTGATATACTTCCACGAATAGAAAAGGCCCATTGGGTATACAGTATAGAGTGTGAGGTCTCCTAGTTTTCGCACTCCTCTCTTTTGAGGAGTCAAATAGAAGTAGCTCCGAGCTATATCTTTTTTCGACAAAATATCAAGCTTGCCAGGCACTTCGGCTCGGAGTGACTTCACCCGAGGTATCACTCGCAAGGTTTGCTTCATCCTAGAAGAACCATTACGAAAAAGAATCGAGACCTTTGCTTGCTCGCCCTCGAAAGCATCTTCGATATGAGTCACTTCAACACTGACATCTTTTATGTTGTTATGAGTCTGAACCATGCTAGATACAAAGACAGAAAACAGAAAGAAGCCAAGAAGATAAATGAGGTTGTTCGCATAGGTTGCACCCACCAGAATCATGACGACAATCACAGCAAGATAGAGAAAGCCATAACCATTCGGAAAGATATAGATCTTCTCCCGCTGCATGACTTTTTCTAAAAACTTCTGAATCACGACTAGGCTCTCCTAAAGATTGTCTGGTGTCTCAGGCTTATTTTACCGAAACACTTCCGAGAATCTCTTGCGCCAATTGAGCGCCTTTGCCCGTCTCCATTTCACCACCTGCATTTAGTCGATGAGACATAACCGGAACACCAATAGCTTGTATATCTTCAGGCAGCACCATATCTCGCCCTTGCATATAAGCCCAAGCTTTACCGGCTCTTACCAAAGCCAAACCACTACGCGGAGACAAACCATATTGCCCTCTGTAAGATCTCGACTCTTTCAGCACGTCTTGCACATACTCGATTACCGCATCTGAGACATGAATGGCCTCAACCTGATCTTGAATTTTCACAACTTGATCAGGTGTTAGAACAGGCTCGAGTGTCTTAAGAATCTTCTGACGGCTCTCACCTTTAAGCAACTCTCGCTCAGAATCGCGATCCGGGTAACCCATTTCAATCTTCATCAAAAACCGGTCAGTCTGAGATTCAGGAAGCATGTAAGTCCCGATCTGCTCTCTCGGGTTTTGGGTGGCGATCATGAAAAATGGGTTTGGCAGCTCGTACTCTGTGCCTTCGACTGAAATAAATCTCTCCTCCATAGCTTGCAGACAGGCACTCTGAGTTTTCGGCGTCGCTCTGTTCAGCTCATCAGCAATCACAATCTGCCCAAACAAGGGCCCTTTGTGGAAAACAAATTTCTTTTGTGTTTCATCGTAAATCGAAGAGCCCAAAATGTCGGCTGGCAACATGTCGTTCGTGAACTGGATCCGGCTCTCTTTCAAGCCCAGAGATTTGCCGATCAATTTCACAAGAGTTGTTTTACCAACTCCAGGGATGTCTTCAATCAGAAGGTGGCCCCTAGCCAAAACCGTGCAAAGTGCCAGCTCAAGCTGCTCTTTTTTACCTAAGATAACGCTTCCACCAATTTCAAGAAACTTCTGCACTGGCTCTGGTGGCTTACTATCTGCTAACGATGTCAGTCGATTGATGACTCCCATATGAGGATCCCCTTACGTGAGCTTCTTTATCGGCAATAACTCATCGAAACCTTTTCAGTTTTGGGCGATTCAAGACCTTTAGGCAGTCTAGCATTTCTTAAAGCGTGAACTTGGCTCTACGACCCGCAAGAACCCCAACTAAAGAATGGCCGATTCGGGCCAGGTTTCTGGCCTTGAGAATCTCCCCTAAACCTCCGAAAATAAAGAGTAAGTTGAATTTTCGCCAGAGACCTTCTGGGGAGTGAAAGTGGCTCGTAAACGCAAAAGACTCAAACCGAAACAAGCAGAAAAGCAAAACTCAAGCGACGAGCCCGATGCTAAGGCTGTAGTGGCCTCGAAACATGCCTCTACCTCCTCAATAAATTTTCTAATTGATCTACAGCTTATGAATACCACCGAAAGGTACTCTCTTGCTGGTTTGCTGACATTTATTTTTGCTGTGTACTGGTACACAATGTGGCCGACTGTCGCTGGAGGCGATAGCGGAGAACTTATTGCGACGGCTTATACCCTTGGTGTCGTTCACCCACCTGGCTACCCTCTGTTCACAATGATAGGTAAGCTCTTTAGCTTTTTACCTTTTGGAACAGTTGGTTGGAGAATCAATCTCGTCTCGGCCGTTTTCAGTATTGGTGCAAGCTTCTTCTTGTACCTGACACTGTTCAGGCTCACAAAAAGCACTGCAGCCAGCGTTGTCGCTGCTGGCCTCTACGCCTTCTCTCCTCTGGTCTGGAGATATTCAATTCTCGCAGAGGTATTCACACTAAACTGTTTTTTTGTGACTCTGCTGACTTACCTTTTCGTTCGCTATCAGCAAGAGCGAAACACCAAGCTGGTTTACCTTATGGGTTTTCTTTTCGGCCTCGGCCTTACGAACCATCACACTTTGCTTTTTGTCGGCGTGCCACTTGGCGTTTATATTCTCAGTCAAAAAGACAGTGGTTTTCTAAAGCCTATCAACTTCTTAAAACTCTTTCTTGTTTCAATTTCAGGACTGCTACCTTATGCCTATTTGTATTTTGCCTCACTGCAAGCTCCACTAATCGCTTGGGGGGACATCACTAGCCTCGATGGCTTCTTAAAACACTTCCTAAGAAAAGAATATGGAACCTTCAAACTCGCAACTGAGGGTACAGATCAGAATCAATTGTGGTACGGATTGTGGTATTTCATTGAGTCATTGACCGTGCAATCCATGTACATTGGTGCATTTTTCATCGGAACCGGCCTCTACCTTCTCGCCTATGGCGACAAAGCGAAAGTGTTCAAAAGGTACTTCGCACTGTTTGTCGGCATTCCAGTCGGCTACCTCATCTTCTTTCACACTTTAGCTAATCTGCCATTTGTCGATGGAGCCTCCCTTTACAAAGACATCGTGTCGAGATTCTGGATTATGCCAGGCACATTTTTCTTTCTGTTTTTAGGTCTCGGCATTCACTACTGGTCAAAGCGAGTCAATCTGCCACAAAAAGCTATGATCGCGATTGCATTTGCCGTCGTAACCACTCAGATGGGCCTGCACTTCTCTGCCGAGAACAATCATGGCAACTACAGTTTTGCCGATTTTGGCAAAAACCTACTTAAACCTCTACCTCAAAAAGCCCTTTTCTTTACCCTTGGCGACATCAACACCAATACGGTTCGCTATGTTCAGCAATGCGAGAACTACCGCACTGATGTGAAAGTGCTAGATCGCTCATTGATGTCATATCCATGGCTAAAACGAATACAACAGAAGCACTACCCTGACGTGGCACTACCTGGTCTGTTTTATCACCCTCAACACCCAGTGGGTTACAGCCTAAAGAAGCTCTTTGATGCCAATATCGACAAACACCAGATCTATCTTACTTTCTTAAAGCAAAAAGGCGCCCTTGAATCTGCAGACAAGACCTTTCAGGATCACTACAGACTCACACCTTATGGCCTGTCGTTCTTGGTTAAGCGCAAATCAAAATCTTTCAATGTAGACAAATACATGACTGACTCAAAGAGCTACCTCGTAACGCCAGACGAAGCCTTTCCTGACCCACCACCACCAGCCTCTTGGGAGGAGGTTATCTACAACAACTACTGGCTGGCTCATCACTTAAGAGCTGTTGAGGTTCTGAAGTTTGCCATGGCTAACAACTTCAACCCAAAATACCTGAAAACCTCTGGAGACCTGATTCGAGACCTCATCGCGAAAAGAGGCTCTGCACCAGCTGACTATTACAAAAACCTCGGAATCTCTCACCATCACCTAGAAAGACAAAGCAAAGGGCAACAAAGACTCGAGCACAGACAACAGATGCTCTCAAACTGGAGACAGTATCTGCAAACTAGCAAAGCCTCAGAGTCTGACACCTATAAGAAAATCATGGCCATTGTCACCGCTTACGATCGATCGAGCCCAATCGGCAAGCAACCAGCGAGCGTGAAATAACAGATCTAATCTAAAATTGATGCACACGATTCACATTTTTTAGACAGCTAGAATTCACTGTCTAAAGACTTTTAGCCAGTTCAACATGAAACGAAAATTTGGGCTCTCTTGAAAACCAGAAGCTTTCTACCAAATCTTTGACTCAAATGAGAACTCTTGGTCGCGACCAAATCTTGATTGAAATTCTACTTCAAAAATCATCTTGCTGTTTCTTTTTGAATATTCCAAATCAAAACAATCCAAAACTTGTCACGCGATTGAAGCAAACTGGATTCAGACAGTAAAAACACATGGGGGAAACATGAAACCTTTCTATCTAATAATTTTGGCTCTGTTCACGTCTTCTGCTTTCGCCACCAACTATTTAAATATAAGCGATTCTAGAATCGCTTACTGTAATGATCCATCAGTTCGGTACAATCCCGACTGCCCGATCGCAAGCTTGATCAAGAAAGATCGAGACCAAGAAGAACTTAACACTCTTCTTGATGAGTACTTCATCGGAGATCGTTACGACCGCATCTACAACTCAATAGAGTTGACCAATATCCGGCTCGAGAGACGAGGTCAGCCATTTGCCAACGAGACCTGGAAACGCCGAGACGTTTACGAAGTGAAGTTTACCGAGCACTCTCAAAACGGCCCAAGAAAACTCTGCATCATTAAAGCTTCAAAACTCACTGGCCCTAAAGACAACAGAAAAATGTCTTTGGCCAAAGCGGGTTTAAAATGTGGCCCAGAAGTGATGCCGAAAACTAGCTTCTATGGTCACGACCAAAACGGCCTTCACCGCATACTTACTGGCGGAGACCCTGGCAGATCGACTCTATCTAATTTTGCGAGAAGCGAAAAAGAAGCCATGCAAGAGCGCACAAAAGTTCTCGACACGGCCTCAGCTTTTTTCGTTGATCGATATGACAGCGAAAACACTCTCGCTAATGTGTCTTTGAAGAAGACGATCACGGGCGACAGAAGAGCGACCAATCGCGAGAAAAGAAAGACCGTATATGTGCTGTCTTTCCAAGCTCGAGAAGATCGAGGGCCATGGGGCACAAGACAAGACTGCACTGTGAATGTACGCTCTTACCTGATCCCAGGCGCAACAGTTGAGCAAGACAACTACCACATTGTCGGCAGATCACTGAATTGCAAAACTCTGCCACAGCCTCAATACCGCTAACAAGTAACAAGTTGAGCCCGGGTTAGCGGGCTCACAAAAAATTGATTTACTGTCTCAACGGTACGCCCACAATCTGGTGGGCGTATTTTGCTTTAAAGTGGAGTCTTGGCATCTTTAGCCAAGTACCTAGGAAGACTGCGCTTTGCATTTGCCAGCGCAGCCCCGGGCAGCTTCTTGTACATCTTCTTAAGTCTCTTTATAGGCTGAGACTGAATACGAATCACCAGTAGATCTTTAGCTAAAGCATCATAGGCCTTGATATGCGGACTCAAGCCAGTGCGAGCTAAAAACTCTTTTTGCAACCTTAGACTCAAAACCCCCTGCCTTTTTGAATGCACTCGGTCTGCTGTGGTCACAACTTGGGCGTGAGGAAACTTGTCGCGCACTTTCTTTTTGTTTATTCGTTTTTTATGGATATAGACATACTCACCAGAACCTTTTCTGTGCTCTTCATCAGAAACTGTCTTAGCCGACTTCGCTTTACCTTGAGCGAAAGCTGAGAACGAAAGACACAGGGAGAACATCACAAAAGCCTTCATCTTGCCTCCTCAGCTGAGCCAGAAACGATATTGTCTCGACCACCCTCTTCCGCAACCAATTCATTCAAATTGTAACCTGGGTCAGGGCAAGCCTTAGGAGACAACACCGTCTCCCATTCAGGGTTTCGAACTTCGATTTCAAAACCAAGCTCTTCACAATCTTCGCCAGGTCTATGACTAAGCCCATCGAAGGGGTTCTCTCGCGCGAAACTAGAATGCGACACAAACGAAAAGGTCGAAATCAAGAGCCAGCTGAAAACCAACGAGACCTGAATTCGAAACGCTGACCACTTAAATAGACGAGACTCCTTTTTAGCAGTCGTTTTGAAGAGATTCATAGGGCCTCCAAAGCTTTTCGAAATCGGTCTTGTGAGATGATCTCAGAGACGACTTCTTGCTGATGTGGACTCAGTGAAGCTGGGCCCCTATCGGTCCGAAAGGGCTTAATCTTCTTGCCTCTCCACATTCCCTTAACCAGCACCTGACTGCCTCGCTTCAGTAGCGACAAACGATACTGCTGTGAGCTCAAAACCTGCCCGTATTTTGTTTCTTTGAACTTCCATAGCCGATCACCCAAGCGGTACGAAACCAGACTGCCATTTAGCCAATTCATCGAGAGCTCTGTGAGTGTGTTATCTGGGTTTTTAACGGTACTCACCCTCACACTCTTAGCATGAAACTGATCTCGACTGGCAACTGTCAATAGAGCCTGATCTATTTGCATTCGCTTAATACGCCCAGATTGGTCGTAGTCATAACTGAACTTGTGACCATTTTCTTGCTTAGTAGCCAAAAACCCATTTCGGATTTGCATTTCAAGTGTTCGCCCTTCAAGCACCTGCTTCACTTTATAATTCAAACGCTTGTCTCGCCCACTTACCATGATTCTTTTGGTTTTCTCAGGCTGGCCTTTGCATTTGCGGCTTACTTTCATATAGGCCTGTCTGCCCTCTCGCTCATTGCTGAGTTTTTCTAGACAGTCTTCACTTGCCACTGAAACCACCTGACCTCGGTCATTGTAGCTGACTTTTTTGCTGAAACCAGAGTAACTCGAGTATTCGACCAGCTTGCCACCAACCCAAGTGTATTTGTACAAGCTCTTGCCATTCTTCTTCACTCGAGACAGCTCTCCTTGATCGGTATAGCCATACTCAAAAAGATCGTCTCCAAATTTTACCTTTTGAACCAACCCATCAGCCTTTGAAAGCAAAAGAGAAAATCCACGGCCTTGCACTTTGATTTTGCTACCTTTATGCATCAGCTCGTAAACAACTTGTGATTTAAAGCTGATTCTTCTCAAATTACCCTTTTTGTCAAATTGATAAGAATAGCGTCGACCTTTCACAGTCTGCGAACCTAGACTCTCTGATACTGACAAGCCAAAACTCCCATCTAACGGAAGAATTGCCCCTGCACCGCAGTACTGAAAGTGAGGCTTTTCTTTAAGTATGATAATTCGGCTTTCAAACACGGTACACATACCAGCACCGAACCAGCCAAGCTCTTGCCTCGCTGAGTGATAGCTCCGGCGCAACGAAAGCTTTTTGTCTTTTGATTCAAGGTCTAAATGAGCAACCCGGAAATCACGAGTGACAGCATCAACAGCTGCTAAAGACCATTGTGCAAATGTAAGAAGAGCGAGTACGATTAAAGTCTTCATCAATTGCTCCTTCCCACGAGAGACCCTGTTGCGCCTGCATCGAG
>JABSOQ010000054.1 GCA_013216195.1 Bdellovibrionales bacterium | reverse complement strand
GCAGATTCTGAGGTTCCGATAGCCGAAGGGTAGACTTGAATTCTCTCTTGAGTCCCTTCGCTGAGAGCCTCTGGGTAAGCTCTCTTGATCTGTTTTTTTACATTTCGAAGAGTGGCTCCAACGTATTCTATATCTTCGGCCATATCGGCCGGAATCAAGCAAACCCATGTCGAGCCTTGAACGGTTTGATCACTGTCACTATCAGACTCAACAGGAAAAAACCTACCCACTGCTGGTTCGAAGTCAGCCTTGCCGCCGAAAAGTATGTGACTTGAGAAGTTGTCAGTGACAAAGCCTCGGTGCAAGAGCTGAAGAGAAACCTCTGTCCAACCCTCCATCTTGGCAAATCGAGACCGTTCTTTAGCGGTAATTGCTTTTTTCTCTGACAAAACCCGGTCGAGATAAAAAGGCGTCTCGCAAAAGAAATAATGGTCTGCAGTTAAGGTCTTTGTAGAGTTCACTTTAATCGATTTGACTCGGTTGTCTTCAATAATGAACTGGCTGATTTTTGAAAGACAAGACACCTGAAAGCTTGGTTCATCAAGAATGGTTTTCATCCAGTCTTGTGGTGAAGAGGTCAAGTGTCTGACCTTGGCTTGAGAGTACCAGTGAAGGTCGTCAGCTGATTCGAACTTGAGATCACCAAAGCCAACGAAGTCTCTGAACTTGGCATCGCGAAACGTAACTGGGCTCTGCTCAAAACTGTTACCGATGACTGATTGATTCATCAGCTGTTCGAGCCAAGCGATAGACTCGTTACTCGATTCTAAATCAGGCACTAGCTCAAGGCTGCTATGAAAGAGCTCACCTTCTGGGCCTTCAGCGTAGTGGCTTCTGCCAACATCATCGGTTTCTTCAAGGAGCAAAACTTTGTAGTTTGCTTTTGAGAACTGATGCGCCAACAAAACGCCAGTGAGATTAGAACCATAAACAATGACATCGAAATGAGAACCGCTTTTTACCATGTCTTCAACATCTTAAAGACCAACAGCAGAATCAAGAAATTACGCGCAAAAACCTTAATGTGTGAATGAAAAGCCTTAAAACCAGGCGAACGGGGGCTTTTAAAACTGGGTTTTCGTGCAAAAAACTAGCAATTCGAGGAGATTTTTTGTAGTAGAGCCGCACGAAAGATCGACCTATTCGATGGCTCTTCAAAAATTGGTCGCGAAAGGCCCTGAGCTGCAAAACTTCAGGCGCCATCGGGGCTTCAAATGCCTCTGTGGCAATGAAGCATTTTGGTTTCTTTTTGGCAGTCTTTCTTATGAACTCTCTTACGATATCTGGGTGCTTTGCTTGCTTTTGAAAAATCTCAGCCTTTTTCATAATGTCAGGGTAGATCGTGCTGTAGCCAAGAAACTCTGATAACTTGCGGCTGCATAGCCTCATGCGATCAACATATTTTGGTGACATGTCGTAGATTCGAAACAGATCCCAGTAAACTGAGGTCACTACGGTCAGCTCTTTCGATCGAATCGAATTGTTGAAATGGTCGGGGGAAAGTTCGCCAGCTGGTAGGTTGTGAACCATTTCCATAATTTTGAGGTACTTTTCATAAGACACCGCTGCCTCAGAGAAGGCTTTTTGTGCCATAAGTTGGCGGCCTTGTCTGATCAGGGTCGTTCGGCCTTTCCACAGATTCATCTTGTTTTTCTGTCGGGCCTCTTCTTCGAGCCGAAGTCTTACACCCTGAGAGACCATTCCCGTCAACTGGTCGTAGCAACGACTGCAGACTGAGGCGGGCAGATCTGCGGCTTGGCCAGCAGCTTGTAGAGCGACTTTCATACCCGTTTCGATGGGTAAGAGTTGCTCTACATGTGCGCCACAGCGTGGGCATTGCTGTAGTTGAATATTGCTCATACAGAGCGCACCAGTTCCTTTCAGAGGTTTAATAAGCCTCTTTTAATAGGGTACCGAATTCAATTAATTCTGAGAAGCCCGAGGGTCAGAGCATAGACAAAGGGTCTATGTCGATCTGAACCTTTGTCCCGGAAGGGGCCCATTTTTTGGGATCACCTAAAAACTGAAAGCAAAAGGCATGCAGTTTTCCATCAACTGCTGCTTTTAAGAGCATCTGATAACGGTAGGTATTGCGAATTTTCACCAGTGGAGCTGGGCAAGGTCCTAGAATCTGTATGCTCTGATACTTCTCATCTTTGTCTTTTAGTTGTTGTGCTCGCCGCTTTACTATTTCAGCTAGTTTCTCAGCTTTGTTCATCGACTTGGCTTGTAATTTCACCAGAGCCAACTTACCGAATGGGGGGTAGTTCAGAGCTTGGCGCTCTTCGAGCTCAAGCTTTGCAAACCCTTCGTAATCGGCAGTGATCGAAGCCTTCAAGCCAACATGTTCCGGGTTGAAGGTTTGAATCACAACCTGGCCACCGTCTTCTTGATGTCTGCCAGCTCGACCTGCCACTTGAGTAAGAAGCTGAAAAGATCTCTCCGCGGCTCGAAAGTCAGGTAGGTTCATGCCGATATCGGCAAGTGCTAGCCCCACTAAGGTTAACTTCGGAAAGTCCAGCCCCTTTGCAATCATCTGAGTACCGACGAGTATGTCGATGTCTCCTTTTTCCATGTCTTCTATCAGGGCTTCAAGGTCTGAGCGTTTCGTAATTTCATCGCGATCGGCTCGGGCTACGACCTTAAAAGGAAACATTTTTGCTAAGTCATTTTCAATCTGTTCGGTACCTAAACCAATGGTCTCGATATCGGAGCTCTCGCAGGCGGGGCACTTATCGGTTAGTGGCTCTGAGTAGTCGCAATAGTGGCAGACCATGTGACTGGCGCCGTGTAGGGTTAGTGAAATTGCGCAATTCGGGCACTCATAGGTGTGACCACATGATTTGCAGACAGCCATTTGAGCGACTCCTCGTCGATTCAAAAACACTGCTGCCTGCTCTCCCTTCTTCATTGTAGCAACTAGAGAAGTCTCAAGCTCTTCAGTGAGCCAGAACGGGCGGTCTTGTATTTCGTGTTCTTCAGCTTTTGCCTGATCTTTTTTCTCTTTGAGATCTACGGTCACGACCTGAGGCAGTTTGCGATTAGCCACTCGGCTCTTGAGCGAGATCAAGTTGTACTTGCCGATTTGAGCATTGTGCCAGCTTTCAAGGCTCGGGGTTGCAGAGCCTAACAGAATTGGGCAATTAGCCAGCTTTGCTCTCACTATGGCGGCATCTCTCGCGTGGTATTTGAGTTTCTCATCTTGCTTAAAGCTAGGTTCGTGCTCTTCGTCTACAACCACTATCCCAAGGTTTTCAATAGGGCAAAACAGCGCTGAACGTGCGCCGATTAATATAGGAGTCTTTTGGTCGACAACATTCCACCACTGGTTGGTCTTTTCTCGCTCGGTCAGGTGAGAGTGGATGACTGATACTTGATCAGGAAACCGAGCTGCAAACCTTTGCACAAGCTGAGGTGTAAGTGAGATTTCAGGCACTAGCACCAATGCAGTTTTGCCCGTCTTCAGGGCCTCTGCAATTGCATGCATGTAGATCTCGGTCTTTCCAGAGCCGGTGACACCGTGAACTAGGTGAGCTTGAAAGCCATCATACTGTTGAATCTGATTCAAAGCGTTCTTTTGTTCATCAGTTAATTCAGGTGGCTGGCTGAAAGGCAGCTGAGGCACAACTTGCCGTGTTTTCTTTATGCGGGAGTGCTTCGCCAAGGGTGGGAAGGCGCCTGAAAAAACCTGCCCCACAGGGTAGAGGTAGTAACTGGCGAGCCACTCAAGCCACTTCATGAACTCATCAGGAAGCTTTGGCCTCTCATCATCCACAGCTTCGATAAATTTCAGCTCGAATTCAGATTGGTGATTCTCGACTGGGCCCAGTACCACACCGCGGGCTTTCCGCCTGCCAAGAGGCACAGTAACCGAGGCCCCTCTGTGAGCTACACTCTCTGTACTTTTGTAGGTCAATGCCTGCTGAAGTGGAGCATCAACCGCAATAGACCATAGGTTTTCGTTCACCGAAACCTCGAGTAGAACTCTCGCAGCAGTGAAATTTCGGGCAAGTTCAATGGCTTAGACTTTTCAGGGTCACGCAAAGAACTCGTGCTCAAAATCTCTTTGAAGGTCTTTGTTTTTGCCCGTCTTGTGACCTTGTCTACTTGAACTTCGCAAGTTGTGTCGCCAAATGAGTACTTGCGCTTGCGCGGGAAGAACATCTTCTTTTCAAAAGAGTCATAATCATCGGCCTTTACAGTTGCAGATGAGGGCATTCGAACTTGAAGCAGGTTGAAACGATCTTGTTCGACCCAAAAACCAGGTGGTTTTTCAGAGCCATCAGAGCTTGCGGGTTTGCCAATGGCCCAAGCGACTCGGCCTCCAACGCGAGACAGTCGGATGTAATCTTGTTCGTCATATTCGGTTAGGCCATTCTCACCTCTTCTGCTTTTTCGAGGCTCTAAAGCCTCGGCAGGAGTGAGGCCCATGGCTACTAGCTGAGGCTTGACGTTCTTCGAGAAGCGAAAATGAAAAAAGTGTTCAACGAAATCTTTGCCAACTTTGCTTGTTCGAACCGAACCCTCTTGGTTTCGAAAGTACCGCTGACCTTTTGAGTACACTACCGAGCCAGAAATTTTATCTTTGAGCTCGCCCTTGCCGAAAATGGTGACTCGCATGAGGTCTTCGGTTTCAACAGTCCAAATTTCTCGAATGATGTAGGGCTGTGGTTCAGCCGGGCAAACCACATCTTGATAGACCTGGTAGATGCCTCGGCCATGATTCTCGGCAAGTCTCGACATCATCATCTTGTACGATGGAATGTAAGCAGTGGCTGTTATAGGAATTGCGAGTATTGTTAAAAGCAAAAGTTTCAAGACCAAGTCTCCTTTAGAGGGTAGAGGCCAATTGTTTAAGGTAGTGTTGCAGTTTCTCTTTCACCTCAGCGTTTTCAAGACCCATCTCTATGTTCGCTTGGAGGTAGCCGAATTTGTCGCCAGCATCAAACCTGCGTGACTTCAGTACAGTTGCTAGCAGACCTTCGCTTTTTGCAACTTGGGTCATGGCATCAGTTAATTGAATTTCACCATTCTTGCCCGGCTTAGTGTCTCTCAAGGCTGACAGAATTTCAGGGCCAAAAACATAACGGCCAGGTAGGGCCAGTTGGCTTGGGGCAGACTCTAAGCTTGGTTTTTCGACAACAGCAGAAACCTCCCAGAGGTTCTCTGACTTTTCAGTGCACTCGATGATTCCGTATTTGCTTACATCTGCTTTTTCGACAGGCATAACGGCTACAGTCGATTTGCCATTTTTTTGGGTCAAATCGACAAGGTCACCGATGGCCGACTTGCACTCCTCAGTTTCGATCATGATTTCATCACCAAGCAAGACAGCAAAGGGTTCATCACCGATAACTGGTTGAGCTATGTAAACAGCGTGACCAAGGCCTTTAGCCTCCTTTTGGCGAATGCTAATGATGTTGATCTTGTCTTTTACTGATTGAACTCTTTCGAGAAGTTCAGTCTTGCCGGCCTTCAGTAACACGTCCTCGACTTCGTAAGAGGTGTCAAAGAAGTCCTCGATGGCAGACTTGCCTCTACCGGCAACTAAGATCACATCTTCAATGCCAGCTCGAATACACTCTTCGATGTTATAGAGAATGATCGGCTTGTCGACAATCGGAAGCATCTCTTTAGGTACTGTTTTGGTGGCTGGCAAGAAGCGAGTTCCTAGGCCAGCAGCGGGTATTACAGCTTTTTTAACGGAACCATTCATAGTGCCAAGAGAAGACCACAATCGGGCCTCATTGGCAACCAAAGCAGACCCCCACCTTAGGCCAATCGAAGCTAATCAGGCCCTGGACTGCAGGTGAGTCGAGATTGTTTTTGCCATGCATAGTTAATAAAATAACACAGAGAGATAGACAGAAGAGGATCATCAGCATGAATGTGCATCTTTGGGGGGTCCGTGGGTCATTGCCCCGTCCCGAAACACCAGCCGCAAACCTAGAGAGAGCTCAAGTTCTTTTGAAAGAGTTCGAACGGTCTGGTGAATCCTCGAGCGAGAAATTTGTAAAGTCTTTGCCTCCACAATACCTCACTGGTTACGGCGGCAACACAAGTTGTGTTGAAGTCACAGAGGGCAAAGATCAAATCATCATTGATGGTGGCAGCGGTTTAAAAGAGCTGGGCATGAAAATGATGGCCGGGCCAGCGGGTAAGGGTAAAGCCAAAATTTCGATTCTTATGACCCACTTTCATTGGGATCACCTCATTGGCCTGCCGTTTTTTGTGCCAATGTTTATACCGGGCAATGAAATCACGTTTTATGCGGTTCAAGAGGATCTTGAAAAGTACATCAGGCTGATGTTTACGAAGCCTTATTTTCCGGTCGATTTTAGTTGGCTACCCAGCAAGATCAATTTTGAGGTCATGGAGCCGCGAAAACCTGTTAGCATTCAGGGGTTCGAGGCGACACCTTATATGCTAGATCATCCAGACCCGTGCTGGGGTTTTAGAGTCGAGCGAGGTGGCAAGGCCTATGCGCATTGTGTAGACACCGAGGCCACACGAGTGAGTGAAGCCGAACTGGGTGAAGATGTTGCACTCTACAGGGGTGCAGACCTTATGGTTTTCGACGGTCAATATACACTTATGGAAGTTGTCGAGAAGGTCAATTGGGGTCACGCTGTTGCCGGTATCGGGTTAGACATCGCCATGAGAGAGGGCATCGACAAGGTGATTTTTGTACATCACGACCCTTACGCTAACTACGAAAAAATCTTGAAAGCCAAAGAGCAGACTCGTTCTTATTTTGAGTTGCGAAAGCAAGAAAACAAAGCCGCAAAGAAGCCTTTTCACGAAGTCGAGTGGGAGTTTGGCTACGAGGGCATGGAAATCGAACTGTAATCAAATCTAAAAAAGTAATCAGCCTTTGTTTTTAAGATGATCTGGGCAGGTGATATAAGCCTTTGGCGGTTCGTCTCCGAGCAAACTGTTAAAGAACTCAGCCGACTCACCAACCATCTGAACAATTTCAACCCCATAGTATTCAATGGTAACAGGGTTAGCGCTTTCGTTAGGGTCAGGGTTGGCCCATCTAATGATACCTGTGCCTTTAAGCTCGCGAGAGCCAAGTTTGAAGTCAAAAGAAACCAGTTGATCAATAAGTGCTGAATCGAGAGTGCCCTTGATGTAAAAACCGCCTCGGCCGACACCAAATTCTTGAAGATCCATCGCCTCGCTAGCTTCAGGTAACTCAAGTACAAGGTTTTCTTTTGGTGGAGTGCTGCTTGGAGCTCGCCAGCGGTCATCGGTTGAGAGTAAAGATTTGCGAATCACATCAAGCAAGATCTTTGTGTCAAAGGGCTTCGGCATAAAGCCTTCAGCACCAGCATCAAAAAGCTGATGTTTAGGTATGTCTGAGAAAGCTGAAATTACGAAAACCTTCGGAAACAAAACGTTGCGATTTTTTGCTTTGCTCAAGAGGTCGTACCCAGAGCTATCGGGCATTCGAACGTCTGTTACAACAATTTGGAAGTCATCATTAGATTCAAGCTTTTCCCAAGCAGCTGCCCCCGAATGTGCCACGTCGACATTAAAGCCAAAAACCCGAAATTTCGCGGCCAAAAGGTCGCGAAGATCTGGCTCGTCTTCGGCAATCAAAATCTTGATATCACTCGGGTTTATCACATACGCTCATTTCTTAAACATTTCATTCAATGATATCTGTTTCATGGCAAAAGTAAAGGCTCCTATTTTGGGTCAATTTTTTCTCAATTTCGACCGATAACCTTATATGAATGATCAGCTCTGATACGGATCAAAGTAGGGGATGTAGAATGAAACTCGAAAGGGCCTTTTCTACAACACCAGCACCACTTTGATGTTAGTTGGTTAGCCATGGTCTAGCATTTTGACACCTTCAGCTATTGAGCTGTTGTCTGTTGCAGAATGCTTGGCATAAACCCTGCTTTTTTTAGTAGGGATTTTCGAGGGAGAGATACTTTTTGACTAGGTTGCGTCTCATTTTGAAACAGGTAAATCGCGAATTTCATTTAGGGGTTGTTCTCTACCTCTCGGTGATCTTTGTCGGGCTTGTGTCTTTTCAGAATTGTTCTGACCCATTAGAGCTTGCAGAAGAAGACGCTTCTACTTTTTCTGATAAGTTACCATTTGCTTACGATGTCAAAATGGACACTTTCTCCTACATGTCTTGCGCTGACATGACTCAAACAAACTACGACAGAAGAGCACTGCACACTTTTCATCTAGGTGCTTATGAACCAACCTCTGGTGTTCGACTCACTCAAGAGTTTTTAGATGCTACTGGCAACTTCCGTCCAGAGGCACGAGCTGAAGCTTTGTCGAGAAGCCCAACAAACACTGGTGCGATCTTGCAGTTCGCTGTTCGAAATACTGAAGTCAATCATCAACAGATACTACTCAACGACCCGAATGGGCGATTGGTCGTAGTTGGTGAAGACATTGGCAATTTTTTGGGTGGAGCCCCGCTGTCTGCACCTGGGGTGGCAAGTGCTCTCGTTAAAGAAGAAGTTGAGCGTATGGAGGCTGAGCAAGCAGGCGACCTAAATGCCACGCTCCCTTACATCAATTACTTCAAGGGCTCACCAGGCTTTGACGGGCGCTTGATGGAGACCAAGCTACGCTTTCCCAACACGCTAAAGAGCATTACCGATCAGTTTTACAGATCTGTAAACCTATCTTTGACATTCACTCCAGAAAATAACGTGTTGTCATATTTCGCTAGGTCTCCTAATCCTGAAAATCAGGCTCGAGAGGTCTATGGCTACAAATACATACCGACATTTAACGGTCTCAAGCGTAAGCACGGTGCAAACGAGCAAGGTAGCTTCAGTGGTAACATCCAACCCTCTGGTAGTTCGATTCAGAACAGAACTATTGTGGCGCTTAGAGAAGTGAATCTTTTGACTAACGAAGGTAAGAGCTGGTTTTGCGAGCCTGATCTACGCCTCGTTATGATTGACCCTTTTGACAGCAGGTTCTTTGACGCCACTGTTGGCAATGAGCCGTGCACCATTAGTGCTGCTGCTGGTGGAGTCGATGATATGGGCTCTATCCCAAGTGCCAGAGACAGAAAGCGATTAGAGATTATTAGACGCGTACTTCGTGTTGAAGATTTCTATGTCAATATTCAAGAAAACTGTGTGGTACCGAAAGACTCAAAGAACAGTTGTTACCCAAAAGCAGATGCTGATGGCAACCTGACAGTCGACATCAAATACGGCATTGGCAGTAGCCCGCCTTACTACTGTAACGACAATCCATCAGAAGGCATTTACGAGTGTGCGAACTATGTTTCGATTTGCACGCGAGATCCGCTTCCGTCGGGCACTTAAAAGCTTTAGCTTCTGCGCTTTTTAATGCGGTCTTCGAACATCATTAATAATTCAGGTAAAGCCCTTGCCCTCAGCCCGACAACATTGTCGAGTGGCCTCCAGTTAATGACAGGCTGATAGTTCAACATCTTTTCTATGACTTTAAGGGTTCGGTCATTGAGGCCCACTTGAGTATAAAGGAGGGCTCTGATTTCATCTTTCGGAATGTAGGTGCCTAGAAGTAGCCAGCCCCGCAGAAGCCAGGCTAGAGCCCTATCTTGTTGTTTGTTGTGCAAATAAAGACGGAACAGGTCTTTGTAAGCGAACCAGTAGTAACCATCTCCTTTTTCTTCAGCCTCTTTTAACAGCGATTCAAGATCGGCCCAGTCAACTCCGTGGTCTTCGCCCGTCGTGATAGCCCCGAAGTAGACCTCTGCAGCAGCCCCAAGCAACGACATACTCGAGTCGACCTCTAAACCTTGTTTAAGTATGTCGATCGCCTTGTGCAAATGATCTTTCTTGTTCTCCTCATCGAGCTTTGTAAGAGTGTAGTAGCACTTGCCGAGGTATACGTAATTGGGCCAACCCTCAGGGTTTTTTTCGAGTAGATGCTCAAAGCAGTGAGCTGCGTATTGAACATAATCTGATCGCGAGAAAGCTTCGCCAGACCTCTGAAAAGCATGCCCGATTGAGTTGATCTTTTTCTCATCGTGATTGTTTTCATGCTGTATCGCCAGATCAAGCCAGTTTTGGCAAATGCCGTCAGGTATGTGAAGGTTATCTCTTTTGTGGATACCGAAGCTCAGTATGATGTCAAAAATCACCTCGGGGTTTTCGCTAAACATTTGCTCAACCTCGTCGAGCACTTGGTTTTGCAAAGGCAGATAGAGTTCTGGTTTTGAATTGGCGACAGCAGTATCAAAGCAAAAGTGCATCACACCAGACAAACTCGTGGCATCATGATCATCAGAAATGCGAATGTACAGATCATGTAAGGCTTTTGCGTAAGGCACCTTGTCTTCAGAGAGTAGAAACTGGCGCTGATTGAACTCGCAGAGCCAGATCCACGCGTTTTCATTGTCAGGTTGTTCTTCATAAAGATCAGCAGCTATTTTTTTGCCGTACTCAGAGGCTAGCACTGCTTTTTCTGGGTCGAATCTATCAAAATAATCTGCAACAGCATTGTAATACTGCATTCGAGCATCGAGAAGTTTTTGCCCTTTGATTAGCTCCATATGCAAAAGCATGTCGGGAGGTTCTTGAAGGCTTGCGACCTCGTGCCGCTCTAACGAAATTTCGAACAGAAAGTTTGCGAAAGCGACGTCGAGTGTTTGGTAAAGGTAGTCAAGCTCTCGCTCATCATTGTCTTTCTGAGCGAGGCGAATTTCTTTTTGAATATCAGTAAACGACTTTTCAGGAAGATTCAGTTTCGACATATGTCGAGTTTACTCATAGTCCTCATTCAAAGACATTAAAAACTTCACCAATGGTTCTTTGTCTGCCTCTTGCAAATTGATTTTCAAAAGCTTGGGGTCAGGGTTCAGTATCAAGCCTTGTCTGGCTCCTCTTGAAGTCGCAATGTACAAGGAGACAACTTGACTTAAGCCCCGGGCATGACCGTCGTGAAAGTAGGGAGCAGTGTGGCCAAGGTCTCTAAGTGTTGGTGTTTTCATCATTCCTATAGTTTTAGCTAGAATCTCGTCATCGTTAAGTTTCGTTAGGTCTATAGACGGCAAAGATTTTTGTAGCACAACTGTTAGGTCATCTTGCAAATGGTCAAAACCAGGGGCTCTAAAGTGGTTCCAAACACCAAGATCAGCTTTGTTTGGGTTGTCTCTTGTTGGCTGAGAGCCAAGAAGTCTTTGTCTTTCAGGGTGGCGGGGAGTGGCTGGGCCGTACTTGTCCATGTTTTCGTTTCGCTCGGTAAGATCTGGCACATACAACCTTCTAAATGAATTAAAGCCATTCTCTCTCTCGTAACCAAGTTGGCTGATGCCGACGTTGTGAAAGCCAAAGTCTATAAAATGCGGTGGTGTGTGGCAACTTGCGCAAGATGAGGCGCGCTTATTTTGGCTGGGGTCAGACTCAAGCGTCAGAAAAAGCTTGAGACCAGTCAACTCATCAGGCCCAAAAGAATACTCTTGGTCATGGGTAGAAAAGTTGTTGTCTATTTTCGAAACAAACTGAATAAACTCTAGCTCTTCGACTGCTTTCAGTAGTCGTTGTGAATACTCGAGATCAGTCTCACCGTCGGCGGCTGATAGTGGCAGGTCGTTCTTTCTCAAGAAAAGATCATAGGGGCTACCGTTGTATTCGTCGTTCTCGTCTTTACTAAGGCTCGAGCCTCGCATGTACTCAGAAACAACAAAGGCCACTCTCATCATTATCTGATGAGGGCTAGCTGTGCTGACATCGAGTCGAAGTTCCTCGGGCAATCTAAGGTCTGCCGGAATCGCTGGGTCTTCACTCAAGAAAATTTCGGTATAACTAAAGCCTCCAAACTCTTCAGCTAGCTCGCCGCTGCCGTCATCCTCTCTGATGATGCGGGCTACGTGATGGTGAGCCGTTCGCCGCTCGCTTGGCAGCCAGCCCATATTGCGACCGGCAAAACCCATTAAGGTGAGCATTTCGAAGCTGTTAAATTCGCCATCCCAGTGCAAAAAGTTAGGGCCGTTTTCATTTTGAGGAAGAACTGCTGATTGAGAGTTTCGCAAAGTCACGCCACCACGGCCGTTTCGAGCTGAAATGGGGCTTCTAGTTGAAAAGTCTGAATAGATGCGGGTGCCAAGGGCACTGTCAACCTCTCGGCCCTGGTCGATCATGTGGCAAGTCGCGCAACTCATAGCTTGCCCGGCAAAGGGGCCCGGGTATTGATTGCCATTGAAGTGGTCTACAAAATCGAGTGTAGGGTCACCTTCTTCTAAGCCTTTGTTAGGGCTTCCACCTGAGTTGACATAAAAGAACTGAGAAAACCGATGTTCGAGAAAGAGTCTTTCACCGAGGCTAGCTACAGGGTCAGCCTCTTCTTCATTGACCCCAAAGCTGTTCGATGTCGAGATGATCGCCAGTAGTGCAACGGTTCCAAAGGTGACAAATAACTTGTACATGATGATTCCCCCCTACATGCAAAAGCAAAGACCCTAAGCTAATCAAATTTTTTTCGTTCTAAAAGCAAAATCAGCAAATGAAAATCAGGCGCTAAAGCCTCGAGACAACATTACCTATTTCACAACTTTTTGAGACTTTTTGTTTGATGCGATCTGCCGACTTATTAACTTTTTCTCAACAAAGGGGTAGCTCTTCATTTTAGGAACAGGGTTGATGAAACGACCGTTTTGTTTAACGGCAAAGTGCAAATGGGGCTTCGTGCAGTACCCAGTGCAGCCGATTTCACCGATTACCTGACCGTTCGCCACGTATTTACCTTTTTTAATATCAGGGTGAATCTTATGAAGATGGTTGTAATAAGACTCTAAGCCATTTGGATGACGAATAACAATGTAGCGACCAGCCGCTCGGTTTTTGCCCATTCTTAACACTCGACCCGCATAGGCCGTGTAGATCGGGTCACCCTTCGGAAGCTCAAAGTCTACACCGAGGTGAGGTTGCCTACGTCTCGTGATTGGGTGTAAGCGTCTCGGGTTGTAGCTGCTGGTAATTCGCAAGTAGTTGACCGGTGAATAGAAAGGTCGCGATTTGTGAATCCAGTCGTTAGCGATAAAGCTGCCGCCGTTTTTGAAGTTCACAAATTTTCGAAGCTTCATTTCACCATTAATTTCAAGAGACGTTTCTAAAACTTCTCCACAACCAACAAAGTGACCATCATCGAACTTTTCTTCATAAGTGACAGAGAACTTGGCCCCACGCTTTAGAACGCGAGTGAGTTTGAAGTCGAGGGCATAGGCGTCCATAAACCTCTGAGCGACCCAGTCGTCACTTACGTGATTTTTAAGGCTTGCCAAAATAGAGCCATTAACGACACCTGTTGCTGTGCGAACTTTGACCTCGTAATTCTCAGCCTTTAAGTGGTGACCAGAGCGTTCGCCATCTCGCCAGAACACAAATACGTTGTCTGTCGGTCTCTCATAGAACTTCAACTCGAGAAATCGACCCTTTCTGCCCTGAGAAATTCGGAATTCTTCTTTAGGTATGAGTGTGAATGGCTCATGAAACGATTTATCACGCAGAATTTTGGCAATCTGATTGTTGTCAAAGCTGTGCTGCCGAAGAATAGAGCTTAAAGTGTCACCAGATTTGATCTGTTTGTAAGTGACCTTTAGGTTTCTCGCCTCGGACTGTTTCAGTTTCTTTTTTGCAAGGGCTGGGCCGGCAAAAGAAAAACCAAAAACCAAAGCGAGAGTTGTCATCGAGATGCGAAATCGAATGTTGAGGCTCCTTGCTGGTGAAACAATAAAATTGTACTTTAAAACCTTCAAAGACCCAACAAAATCTAATTGCCTAGTCGAGCCTAAGATTCTAAAAATGCTCGGCAAAATCGAAGAAACCACTTTGCCCATGACCGGCTGAGAGGTAAGGTTTTTTCAGGAGTGATTATGACAGCACCGTATCTCAGAAACTCAATTTTGGCCCTGGCAGCATTATTAGTAACGCCAGTTGCACAAGCTCAATACTTCACTGGGCCAAGTGTAAACGCTCTTGGTGGAGCCGGGGCAGCTGCCCGAGGGAGCTCAGTCAACATGCTGGTCAACCCTGCTTCTGTGGCTCTGATGAACTCGATCGAAACCGATGGTCTTTACCGAAACGGTGATCTGAGCGGCGGCAGAACAGAATCGTTTTACGGCCTGAGCATCGCAGATAACACAAAAGACGTCTTAATAGCTGGGGGCTTCACCTACCTGAGGGGTACGAGAAAGTTCAATGGCCTCGAAACTCAAGATCAGTTCTGGAACATCTCTTTGGGGCAAAGAATCGGCGACCGTATTGCAGTAGGGGCTTCAGCGATGTTCCTCGACTCTCAAGTCAAGGGCGATGAGTCTTACAAGCAGTACTCAGGCACGATTGGAGCTATGTTTTTGGTGAATAAAGAGCTCATTTTGGGGGCTGTTTTCGATAGCTTTGTAAACCCTAGCAGCGAGGTGCCGATTCCGGTTCGACTGACGCCAACAAGCCGGCTCGGGCTAAGATGGACCCCTGAAGAGTTTCTGAGCGTTCGCATGGATGTCTCGAGAAGAGAGCATGAAAACCCTGATCAGGAGGGTGCGATTCACTTCGGCATGGAGTCTTTTGCCAATGAATACAATATCATACGGCTTGGCGGGCGAATCGATGACTTTTACAAGCAGAACTTTGTTACGGCTGGTTGGGGCTTTAACGGCCCCAGATTGAAGCTCAATTACAGCTTTGAAAAGCCGTTAAAGCAGTCGAATGGCGCGATGCATAGCGTTGACTTGCTCATCAGCTTTTGATACTTCTTCTGTTTCTCGATTGAGCACTAAGGAGATTTGAGATGGCTTCAGCGACAAAAAAAACAGAGCTAAAGAGAAAGAGAACTGCCTCTAAAATGGGTAAGACTCGTAAGGCTCAAAACAGAAACCAAGGCACAACTCGTTCAGCAGCAGAGCTTTTCGGCGACGAATAGTTTTCGTTCAAGAGTTAGTGTTTGAAAAGACCTCGCAAGCAGTTGCGGGGTTTTTTTGTTTGGTCTCAACAATTCGAATCTTTTTGTAAATTCAAAAGCCAGGGGTCATCTTCACTCAACTCAACTCAACTCAACTCAACTCAACTCAACTCAACTCAACTCAACTCAACTCAACTCAACAGAGTTCAGACCAGTGCAAGTCTCGTACAGCAAACCTACTCAATTTTAGCTATTGGAACTAAGGCCCTGCTCTTCGAAGCCTACCAAAAGCAGCTTCCTCTTCACCTCTAAGCTGAAAGCTCACAGAGTGTAGAGCCCAGCCGGCTTGGCCCGGCTTGTAGCGGTACTTTTCAACGGCTGCGACGGCTTCTTGATCTAACAACTGATAGCCAGAAGACTTCATCACACGAACATCTCTGACCGAGCCATCACCGTTTACAAAGTAAACAAGCTTAACCATACCTTGCTGCCGATTGCGTCTAGCGTTCACAGGGTAGCGAGGCGGGATGTTGCCTGGTAGCTGAACAATGTCTCGGTAGTCTCGAATCTGCCCAGTTGGGCTACCCATGGCTTTGTTTGTAGCCTGTGCACCATTGGTTCTCGCATTTTGATTGCTGCTCTGACCAAGAGTTCTCTGACTTGCTTTGCCGGCATTGAGTCGAGCCAAGTCTTCGCGTGCCTTTTTGGCTAGAGCCTCTCGTTTTGCTTGCTCGGCCTTTTGGTTGGCGATTGCCGCCAGCCTGGCTTTTTCTGCGGCTTCGGCTTCTCGTTTTAAGCGTTCTTGAAATTCTTTTTGTTTTCGCTCTTTTTCTGCAGCAACCCGGGCAGCTTCAGCCCGTTGTTTCGCTTCGGCGTCGGCTCTTCGCTTGGCCTCAGCCTCGGCTTGTCGCTGAGCCTCTTGCTGTGCAGCCAATACAGCTGCAGCTTGTGCGGACTCTTCAGCCTTTCGAGCTGCCTCAGCTTGTTGTCGCTCTTTTTCAAGAAGAGCTTCGGCCTCTTTTTCGGCTGCCAGTTGAGCCGCAAGAACTTCTGAGTTGTCATCATTGAAAAGAGCCTTGGCTGAGTCTTGTGACTCTTGAGAAGCTGACTTTTGTTGTTCTGCAAGAGCCTTCTCAATCGCAATTTCTTCTGCTGCAGCTATTGCCATAGCCTCTTGCAAATTCTCATCAGCAGTGTTTGCGGGCTCAAGCTCTTTCATATCAGGAGCCTCAACAACTTCGGGCTCACTAGCAGCGGGTGTTGGCTCTGGAGCCGGCAAAGGCTCTGGCTCAGGAGCAGCCTCTGGTTCTGCCTGAGCAGGTTCGACTTCAACAGGTTCCGGTGCAGCAGCTACTTCAACTGCATCTGAATCGCCGCTGTCAGCGGGTTCGAGTTGTGCAGCTTGGGGCTCAAGAGCAGGTAGGCTGTCTTGAGTGTTGCCTTCGAGCGGGTCAGTTACAAGAGTCTCCCCAAGTGGCATTGGGCCAGCGGTGGTGAACTCGATCACTTCACCTGAGGTGTTGCCCTCAGGCATTCTTTCAAGCTGCGGTAAAAGAATAATAGAAACCGCCGCCGCTGAATGAATCAGAGTAGAAAAGGTCAAATACCCAAATGATTTGTCTGTTGGCTCTGTCACAACAACTCCCCAGTTAATGCATCCGTGCCCGTTCTGCCCAACCTCTAACGCAAGATCTGTTCCTTAAAATAAAATAAGTCAGTAGAAACACAGGCCTTTTTAGGCATTTTGGTAGTGAAAACCTTTCGGGGTGTGACAATTTCCTTTTCATGGTCGGCAAGCGATGTCGGTGTACTTTTTTGGTGGTGTTACAGCAACGCTCGACCTGAGGGCTGTAATCTTGCGGGCTCCCCAGTGGCACTGTAAACCAGGGTGATTTAGCTGGTTTGTTTGCCGTCTACACCTGAGGGTTTAGCGTTGAGGGCAGGGGCGAACTTTGCTAACTTAGGCCACTGTTAAGAGAAAGAGGCTTTAGCCCAAAAAAGAGTGTGTGAAGATGTCTAAAAGATTCCTTTCGCTAGTTTCAATTCTGTTATTTGTTTTTGTCAGCCTTCAGGCCTTCGCCGAGAAGAAAGAGCTAAAAGATCAGCAAGAATGGCAGGTTGAGCCAGGCTATGTTTTTAAAGAAGATGCTGGTGAGTTTTTATCGGCCGTCGGTATGGCATTTTTTGAGAAACAAGGTGATAAGCCGACAGACCCAAAAGCTATCATCAGTGAACTTCGCGGGGTAATTCAGCTTGTAACCAAAGACGGCAAGACCCACGAAATTTTGACAGATCAAGAGATCATGCAGCCCGAGAAAGAGTTGCCAGACTTTGATGGCGAGAACGGGCAGATTGGTGCCTGTCTTTCACCAGACGAAAAGTTTCTTTTCACTACCGGCGTGTACATGGATGGCTGGAAGAAGCTGAACAAGATCACAAAGTGGAAGTCGGTAGCAGGTGCGAACTGGCGAAAAATTGAAAAGGTCGCAGAGCTTAAGCATATTTTCAACGACGACACAGCTGGTAAGGCTCACCAGATTGGCCACTGTTTTACTGATGGCAACAATCACCTGTGGGTGGGTGTAGGCGATGGTCACAACCCTGAGTCGACTCACTTGCCCTCTCATTCAAATGGCAAAATCTTGCGAATGGACATGAATCTAAAAGCGGTGCCAGAAAACCCGTTTTACAAGGCTAGCGATCCAAAGGCGATAGCAGGTTATGTTTATGCCATGGGTTTTCGTAACCCATTCGCCATCAAAAAGCTCGAGGGCAAACTGTACGTGGCTGACAACGGCCCAGCTGTTGATCGTTTCGTGCATGCAAAGCCAGGGCAGAACTTTCCTTGGGACAACACCGACGACAGTTTTACCTATGGCAACCTCATGACCTTCCCAAGACCTGTTGGCCCTGCAGATATGGTCTACGTGCCACACGGTCACCCCTTGAAAGACCTTTGGGGTCACGTAGTTCTAGCAGCCGCACACAAAGCTTCAATTGTGGCTTTTCCCTTCGAGCCCAAAACAGGAACAGTACAGGGCAAACCAAAATGGATCGTCAGACCATCTGACTTCGATAAACGAGGCCACCACCGACGCAGAGGCGACTTTGCTGGGCTCGCCTTAACTGACGACGGCATTTATGTCTCTTACATCAGAACAAACCCCAAAGGCGGTTTAATACCTGCGACTTTGCTAAAGCTGATCCCGGCGGAGGCACAGCAAGGGCCGTTGACATATACTGGTGAGCAGTTGGTCCACGTAGTGGGTTGTCGTAACTGTCACTCGGTGGCGGGTCTTGGCGGTGAAAGAGGGCCTGCTCTAGATGGTTTGGTGACCTCTCTTAACACAAGGCTAGACGACAAATCATACCTCGGCAAACTCAAGAAGCTCGAGGCTAAGCTTAAAGATGAAGAAGATGATGAGCGCTGGTCAAAAGCGCGAGTTGCTTTGATTGCGCAAGATGGCTCAATGTCTGAGAGGGTAAGATTGTGGATCGAGACCAAGATTCAGAACCCTTACTTCGATGATCCGGGCTCAAATATGCCACAGTTCAATTTGACTGAAGACAGGGCTCAAAAACTCGCAGATTTTATTATCAAAATCTCAGACCCGGCGAGGCAGCTTACCGGCTTTGCGAAGTACGAGCATTTGCTGATGACCAATTTGGCGCAAGACCCTGGCTTTCCGCTAACTTTAGTTTTAGTGCTTGGTATCTTGATGGGTATTGGCTTTCGAAATTTCTTTTCGATGCTTTTCAGAAGAGCAAAGGGTTTGTTTTCGCGATAATTTGACAGTTGACTTGAAGATTCTTGGTCGCGATGTTCGATCAAGAATCAAGAATCAAGAATCAAGAATCAAGAATCAAGAATCAAGAATCAAGAATCAAGAATCAAGAATCAAGAATCAGCCCCGGTCTCTCGGCCGTTCGCTACTGAAGATTGGCGCGGCTCAAGCCACCAACAATGCCCTCGTGGTTTGACAGAGCAAGTAGCACTTCTTCAGGCATCAATTCTCTTCTCATCAATACTCGTCTGACGATACTGCTGTAAGTGACATTAAGATCTAGTGGGTAAAGGTTTTTGAAGTAGTCGATCATTTGCTGCTCATAAGTGAGGGTCGTCTCAAGAGCTGCGAGAATTGACGCCGCGTTGGCTTTGCGGTCATCGGCATTCGAGATATGATCTTGCCAAAGGGCAGGGTCAAAGGCCCATCTTACAAAGTAAAACAAACCTTCGCTTTGCTCCTGAACAGATTGCCTCACAAAGCCAATGTACTGCTCACCCAAATCTGAATTCAAAAACTCGTTGTTTCGAAGCTCAGCCTCATAAAGCGCAAACTTTTGACTGAGTTCTTGTTCGAATGCTTTAAGATCAAAAACCTCTTGTCGGCATGAGCTAAAGCCGCCAGCAGAATTACCTGTTGCGAGGGCCGAATGACTAAAAATGCACACAGCAATACTGGCAACTATCAGGTTGAGAACTGATTTTGATAACAAGGTCTAGCTCCTGGTCTTTTTCATCTAACAATTTGCCGTAGACGCCAGCTTCTCACAAGAGGGCGAGTAAAAGAGAAAGGGTTCCTGGGCCGCTATCAAATCATTCAACACTTTGATCGCTAGCTACCTAATAACACTTTAAATTTTGTTAGGGCATTCGGTGCCACTTTTCGTATTTAGACCTATGCCCCCTTCGAAGCGTTAAGGTCTTCGGAGCCATTTTGTGAGGTAAGTTTAGCTTTGCTAAGCCGTTAAGGCTTTCTTGCGATCCCAAACATTAAGCCCAGGTTCCAAATCAGTGCGATGCCTAGGCCCCCGGCTTCGTGCATAAGCTCTTGGTTGCCGCCGGGGTTGTAAGCCGCTGCTGTGTGGGTGGCGACCCATATCGCGAGCAAACCGATCAGCCCGAGGTGGCCGTAGACAATGATCATCTTTTTCTTCACGGGTTGGTTTCTGAAGAACAACAAGAGTAAGCCAAACAGTGCCGTCATGGCGTAGAAAGGTGCCCAAAGCCAACCATCGGGGTCATTAGCCTGAAGCCCAATTGCCCATAGAAAAAACAGCAGACCCAGTGAGAATAGAATCAGTTTGATTGCTTTGATAGTGGTGGCCATTGTCCCTCCCTGAAAACACCGGCTTCAAATACAGCTGAGAGCCCTACTAGCTCGCCCAGGTTTGATTTGAAGCGAAAGCCAACGAATCGGTGTGGCTCAGGCGACGCCCCTAGACATACTGCGCAAAGCAAGATAGGACATTGGCCATGCAGAATCAAATCCATATACAGCGTTTCGCCGAAGAAAATGTGTCTGAGATCTACAAAGCTGTTAGGCAGCTCATTGTGCCAGGCCAGAGTCATTACGAGCGACTTGGCATTTTCGCAAGCTTGCACAGAGCATGGGGCGATGACCCTGTTCGAGCGACCGGCAAGGCTGCTGCCTCTTGGGCCGCTCAGTTTTCGCAGCCTTTCCCATTCTTTTTCAACAAAACTGATTGGGCCAGGCTCCTATTTTTAATCATGGCCTCAGAGCACGACGCCGATTTTCTTACTGCAGAGACTTTCGACAGCATGATCAGACGGGGCGATCATAGTGAGCAAATCACTCTAGCTAAGATTTTGTTCTACCTGCCTGAGGCAGGCGAGTATCGACAAACTGCTGAGCGAATGATCGCCACAAACAGTTCAGATGTTTTCAAAAGCTTGGCTCACCACAACCCATACCCAATGGCTTACTTCTCAGACCTGATGTTTCAGCAAATGGTGCTAAAGGCTCTGTTTATCGACCTGCCATCAAGGCCGATTTTGGGTCTTGACCAACGCGCTAATGCTGAGCTGTTTCGAATGGCCAATGACTATGTTCGCGAAAGAGAGATTGCCTCTCGAAGTGTACCTAGAGGTTTTGCATACATTGAAAGCTTGCAGGCAGAAGCTCGGGCTTGATTAATTTTTGAGTAATAACGAATCCGATTATTAATACGGAGGTAGCAATGAAAATGTTTGATCCCCACATTCACATGACATCTCGAACTACAGATGACTACGAGAGACTGGCAGCGGCCGGCATTCAAGCTGTTTGTGAACCCGCTTTTTGGATGGGCCAACCTCGCACCCACGTTGGCACTTTTGAAGATTACTTTTTGTCTCTGGTAGGCTGGGAGAAGTTTCGTGCTGAACAATTTGGTATTCACCATGTTTGCACACTTGCGATGAACCCCAAAGAGGCCAATCAACCTGATCTTGCAAAAGGCGTTTTAGAGCTTTTGCCCCTGTACCTGCAAAAAGATTCAGTTGTAGCGGTTGGTGAAATCGGCTTAGACGATCAAACCCCTGCTGAGCAAGAGGTGATGGCCGCACAGATAGAGCTCGCCATAAAGTTCAACTTGCCCATTTTGATTCACACACCTCATCGCGATAAGAAAGAGGGCACACAAAGATGTCTCGACATTGTGAAAGAATCTGGCATTGCGCCTGAAATGGTGCTTGTCGACCACAACACCGAAGAGACCGTTCAGGGTGTTCTCGATCTGGGTTACTACGCAGGCCACTCGGTGTACCCACATACAAAAATGGAAGAAACTCGCATGGCTAAAATCGCCAAAGAGTTCGGCTCTGAGAGAATCATCGTCAACAGTGCTGCCGACTGGGGAGTGAGTGACCCGCTAATGGTACCAAAGACGGTGCAGGCCATGAGAGATCTGAAAATCTCTGAAGAAGAGATCGAAACCATCGTCTGGAAGAACCCGTTAGGCTTCTTTGCTCAAAGCGGTCGACTAGATGTTGAGAAGTTTGAAACGCGCCCAAGCTTTGACCAAGCCAAGCTGTTTCAAGACAACTCTGTGCTGCGTGGCCAAGCTCCTAAAGCTAGCGGACCTGCTGCGAATTAGACCAATAGTGTTGGGCCCCGAAACCATTTAGTAGGGGCACGCTGCAACTCACCAGGAGAAGATCTTTGAGCAAACAACTGTTCGTCGTCAATGTGGTTGGGCTCACCCAAGATTTAATTGGTGATCATAGCCCCTTTTTCAAATCGCTTTTACAAAACGGCTCGGCTTGTAACATCAAGTCGGTTGTGCCGGCGGTCACTTGTTCGGCTCAGTACACTTACTTGACTGGTGAGTGGCCTGGTGATCACGGCGCTGTCGGTAATGGTTGGTATTTTAAAGACCTCGATGAGGTTTTGTTTTGGAGGCAGTCTAATAATCTCATAGCTGGTGAAAAGGTTTGGGACGCACTTCGAAAGAAAATGCCAGGTGCGAAAACCGCCCAGATGTTTTGGTGGTACAACATGTACTCATCGGCAGACTATTCAGTTACGCCAAGGCCGATGTACCCTGCCGATGGTAGAAAGATTCCTGATTGTTACGCCCAGCCGTTGAGTCTTCGAGACGAGTTGACTGAAAAGCTCGGCCAGTTCCCGCTTTTTCAGTTTTGGGGGCCAATGACCTCTATTAAGTCGAGTCAGTGGATCGTCGACTCTGCAGTGTACGTAAATGAACAACATCAGCCAGAGCTGAATTTGGTCTACTTGCCACATCTTGATTACAACTTGCAAAGGTTGGGGCCAAAGCACCCCGACATTAAAAAAGATGTCGCTGAGATCGACAAAGTCGTCGAAGGTTTATGGAGCTCGGTCAAAGGCGA
This sequence comes from Bdellovibrionales bacterium, assembly GCA_013216195.1. GTDB lineage: Bacteria > Bdellovibrionota > Bdellovibrionia > Bdellovibrionales > UBA1609 > JABSOQ01. The sequence continues at coordinate 154 of JABSOQ010000054.1, read as the reverse complement.
AGGCGTAGACCTATTGGTGCTTTCTGAGTACGGCATCACAGAGGTTGATCGGCCGATTCACCTGAACCGACTGTTTCGAAAACAAGGTTGGCTGCAATTGAAAATGGAGCTTGGCCGCGAGTATTTAGACGCTGGTGCTAGCGATGTGTTTGCT
>JABSOQ010000053.1 GCA_013216195.1 Bdellovibrionales bacterium | reverse complement strand
GGCCGTCGGCTGGGTAAGTGAGAAAGGCAATATCTCATGGAAGTTCTTCCGCTCAAGGATCTGCAGACCCAAGTTTCTCTGGCTAAACGCCGAGGTTACGTGTTTCAAAGTAGTGAAGTTTACGGAGGTTTGACCTCATGCTGGGATTACGGTCCGCTCGGCTCGCAATTCAAGCTCAATGTGAAACTCGCCTGGTGGAAGGCCATGACTCGTAGAAACGATGTCGTCGGTCTCGATGCTGCCATTCTCATGCACCCGAAAGTTTGGGAGGCCTCAGGGCACGTGGAGGGTTTCACTGACCCGCTGGTTGATTGCAAAAACTGTAAAAACCGTTTTCGTGAAGATCAAGCCATGGTCAATGGTAAAGTGGTTTGCCCGAAGTGTGGCTCAACAGACGTGACCGAAGCTCGAAACTTCAATTTGATGTTCAAGACTCACATGGGGCCACTCGAATCTGAGGGTTCAGTGGTCTACTTGAGACCTGAAACAGCTCAAGGCATTTTTGTGAATTTTGAAAATGTCGCAACTAGTATGCGAAAGAAAGTGCCTTTTGGTATCGCACAGATCGGTAAGTCTTTTCGAAATGAGATCACGCCGGGTAACTTTGTGTTCCGAACTCGTGAGTTCGAGCAGATGGAGATGCAGTTCTTTGTGAAGCCAGGCACAGATGAGGAGTGGTTCGATAAGTGGAAGCAGATTCGCTGGGATTTCTATGGAACCCTTGGGCTAAATTCTGAAAAGCTTCGTTACTCAGAGCACGGGCCGAATGAGCTGGCTCACTACGCCAAGGCCGCCTTTGATGTTGAATATGAGTTTCCTTTTGGCTGGCAGGAGCTTGAAGGTGTGCACAACAGATCTGACTTTGATTTGTCTCAGCACCAAAAGTTCAGTGGCAAAAAACTTGAGTACTTCGATGATGCCGCAAAAGAGAAGTATCTTCCTTATGTCATCGAAACGGCTGTGGGTTGCGACAGGTTAGCACTTGCATTGCTCTGCGACGCCTACCGCGAAGAGGTCACAGAAAAAGATGGCAAGAAAGACACTCGAGTTGTTTTGGGGCTTCACCCAAGGCTCGCTCCTATTAAAGCTGCGATTTTGCCACTGTCGAAGAAGCCTGACTTACAAGAAGTGAGTCATAAACTTGTCGATAGCCTTCGCGATGACTTCGAGGTCGAGTATGACGAGGCGCAGAGCATTGGTAAACGCTACCGCAGGCAAGACGAAATCGGCACACCTCTTTGTGTGACTGTCGACTTTGACACCCTTGAAGACAAGCAAGTGACGATTCGTCAGAGAGATTCTATGGAGCAAGAGCGAATTTCGATTGATCAAGTGAAGTCCTATGTGGCTGACAAAATTTTAGTTCTACGAAAGATGTTTTAAGTACCAATTGAGGGGAGAGCGCTTTGAGCGATTCAAAATCTGTTTACTTTTTTGCGCCCGGTGAGTCTGACGGCAACGCCACAATGAAGAATATACTAGGTGGTAAAGGTGCCAACCTTGCCGAAATGACTTCGCTGGGTCTGCCGGTACCTCCGGGCTTTACCATCTCTACTGAGGTCTGCACGCAGTTTAATGCCAACAACGAGACTTTGCCTGAGTCTGTTCATGCAGATGTGAAAGCTTCTATGGCACGAGTTGAGAAGCTGATTGGTAAGGGCTTTGGTGATGAAGCAAACCCGCTTTTGGTTTCTGTGCGCTCGGGCGCGAGAGCCAGTATGCCAGGTATGATGGACACAATTTTGAATTTAGGCTTGAACGACAAGACGGTTGAAGGTCTTGCCAAGAAGGCTGATAACGCCCGCTTTGCCTGGGATTCTTACAGACGTTTTCTTCAGATGTACTCGAATGTCGTGATGGGTATGAACTCTTCACTTCTTGAGGTCGTTCTAGAAGACCTTAAAGCCGACAAAGGGTACGACCAAGATACCGACCTACAAGTTGAAGATCTTCAGTTTTTGGTAGAGAAATTCAAAAGACAAATTCTTGAAAACACGGGCAAAGTGTTTCCGACCGACCCTTGGGAGCAGTTGAACGGTGCGATTGCTGCAGTTTTCAAGTCTTGGAACTCATCCCGCGCGATCACCTACCGCGAGTTGAATGGGTTCCCTGACTCCTGGGGAACGGCTGTTAACGTTCAGGCCATGGTTTTTGGCAACATGGGCGAGACAAGTGCTACTGGTGTCGCCTTTACTCGTAACCCATCTACCGGTGAGAAGTTGTTTTACGGCGAGTACCTGATCAATGCCCAAGGCGAAGATGTGGTGGCAGGCATTCGAACACCGCAACCCATCACTAAGGTTGGTGCTGAGGGCACAGGCATGCCTTCTCTGGAAGAAGAAATGCCAAATGCCTTTGCAGAGCTTGAAGCTGTCTACAAGAAACTTGAGAGCCACTACAAAGACATGCAAGATATTGAGTTCACCGTTGAAGACAATAAGCTTTGGATGCTTCAGACTCGAAACGGTAAGCGAACAGCGAAAGCTGCTCTTAAAATCGCTTCTGACATGATTGATGAAGGTTTGATTGATGAGAAAGAGGCTTTGCTTAGAATAGACCCTCAAAGCCTCGATCAGCTACTTCACCCGACACTTGATCCAAACGCAGAAAAGACTGAGCTCGCGACAGGTCTGCCAGCAAGCCCTGGCGGGGCCACCGGAAAGATCGTGTTCTCTAGTGAAGATGCCGTCAAAATGACAGACCAAGGGCACAAAGTGATTCTTGTTCGAGTCGAAACCTCACCAGAAGACATCGAAGGTATGGTCAACTCGCAAGGTATTCTCACAAGCCGAGGGGGCATGACCTCTCACGCTGCTGTGGTGGCCCGGGGTATGGGTAAGTGCTGCGTTGCCGGCTGTGGTGAGGCCGATGTTCAAGAGAGCAAAAAAGAGCTGAGAATAAACGGCTATGTTCTTTCTGAAGGTGAGCAGATCACTCTCGATGGCTCGACGGGCAAAGTGTATCTTGGCGAAGTTAAGACTCTTCCGCCAAGTCTCGACGATGACTTTGAGAGAGTTATGAAGATGGCTGACAAGTACCGAAAAATGCGAGTGCGCACCAATGCTGACACACCAGGTGATGCGAAAGCCGCTCGAGACTTTGGAGCCGAAGGCATTGGTCTGTGTCGAACCGAGCATATGTTTTTTGGTGGTGACCGAATTGATGAGATGAGAAAAATGATCATGGCCGAGAGTGAGGCCGAAAGGCGTCAGGCTCTTGATAGCCTCTTGCCAATGCAGCGTGAAGACTTTGAAGGTCTTTTCGAAGCTATGAAAGGGCTGCCGGTTACCATTCGACTGCTTGACCCACCACTGCATGAGTTCTTACCTCACACAGGCGAAGAGATTGCTGAGATGGCCGAGCGCTTTGGTTGGCCAAAGGCAAGGCTAACCAGCAAGGTGAATTCTTTGAAAGAGTTCAACCCAATGTTAGGTCACCGAGGCTGTAGATTGGCGATCTCTTACCCTGAGATATACGAAATGCAGGCAAGGGCAATCGCAGAAGCCGCGATCGCCCGCGTGAAGGCTGGTTCGGAGCTCGTGCCTGAGATTATGATTCCTTTGGTGGCCACTGCGGGTGAATTGGAGAGCTTGAGAAAGCTAGTTGTGGGAGTTGTAGACGATGCAATTTCGACTGCAGGCGTCAAGCTTGACTATCTTGTAGGCACAATGATCGAGCTACCGAGGGCATCTTTGGTTGCTGATGAAATAGCCAACTCTGCCGATTTTTTCAGCTTTGGTACGAATGACCTCACTCAAACTGCTCTAGGTTTGTCTAGAGATGACTCTGGTAAGTTTCTCGGAACTTACGTTTCTGATGGCCTGTATTCGCGCGATCCCTTCGCCAGCCTTGATCAAAAAGGTGTTGGCAAATTGGTGAAAATTGGGGTGGAATTAGGGCGAAGCGCAAAGCCTGGACTTAAGGTGGGGGTCTGCGGTGAACACGGAGGAGATCCTTCGAGCATCGAGTTCTTCCATAAACAGGGTCTAGACTATGTGAGTTGTTCTCCATTTCGAGTTCCAATCGCCCGTTTGAGTGCCGCTCAAGCTGCGTTGCAGGAATCGAAGTAAGAATCTGTCAGTCAACACAGGCAGTGTGAGAAAAAGGGGTAGGGCTTTTGAGAATCAAAAAACTTGAACTGATCGGATTTAAGTCTTTCAAAGACCGGACGGTCATCCATTTTGACAAAGGCATCACTGGGATCGTTGGTCCGAACGGTTGTGGTAAGTCTAATATTGTGGATGCCCTGGTTTGGGTAATGGGTGAGATGTCGGCAAAGCACCTTCGTGGATCGGCGATGTCAGATGTGATCTTCGCCGGGGCTGATGGTTACGCTCCTGTGGGTATGGCCGAAGTTAGCCTTACGCTTGAAAATGATGGTGGCCCTTTTCCAGCAAAATACTCACGCCACTCAGAGGTTATGATTACCAGAAGGCTTCACCGCAGTGGTGAGTCTGAGTATCTGGTTAACAAAGAGCCCGCCAGACTTAAAGACATTCAAGAAGTCTTTATGGACACAGGTGCTGGCTCAAAGGGTTTCAGTATTATTGAGCAGGGTGCGATCGGCAAAATTATTACTGCTAAGCCTGAAGAGAGAAGAACCCTAATTGAAGAAGCTGCTGGGATTACCAAGTTTAAAGCCCGCAAAAGAGAGTCTCAGCGAAAGCTAGTTTCGACCGACCAGAACCTTGTGCGTTTGCAAGATATTATTGGTGAACAAAAGCGCCAGCTCGACAGCCTTCAGAGACAGGCTCAGCGTGCTGAGAGGTACAGAAATCTTAAAAATGAATTGCAAGACAAAGAGCTAAAGCTTTTCTCTAACCAGTTTAAGTCGATGGTAGCTGACTTGGCAGAGGCTCAGACCAGCTTTGACAGCGCCAAAGAAACTGAGGTCAGCTCAAGTGCTGAGCTCGATCAAAATGAAGCTCGTCTAGAAGAGTTGAGACTTCAGTCAGTTGAAAAAGAAAAGCGGGTAGAAGACCGTCAGAACATTTCAAAGTCTGCGATTGAGGCGGTTCAAAAATCTGAAGACGAGATCAAAGACCTCGGCTTTGAAATCGAGCAGGGTCGTCGCAACAAAGAGATGACGGGCAGTATTCTTGATCAGTACACCGTTCGCAAAGATGCTCTCGACAAAGACAAAGCAGACCTTTTGGGCAAGCTCGAGGCTGCAGAAACCGACCTGACTCAGCTGACTGAAAACTATGGAGTTGAGAAAGAGAAGTACGACCGAGATCAAGAGACGATTCGCACAGCTGATGATCAGCTTTCTGACAGACGACGAGAAATGCTTACAGTTTCTCAAAGCCACACCCACCTAGAAGCGAGATCAGTCAGTCTCACTGAAAAGATTGAGGGTCTGAGCGAAGAACTTGAGATCGCCAGAACTACGGCCAGCGAACATGAAGCTCAAAGGTCAGAGTTTGAGACCCGTCGTAATGATGTTTTTAAAGAGCTTGAAGGTGAAAGACAGTTACAGCTCGAGATCATGAGTGATGTTCAGAACTTCGAAGAGAACCTCAACAGCGTAAAAGCTCAGGTCTCTACAAAAGAAGAAGAGGTCGCTCAGTTTAAAGATAGTTTGAACGAGATTTCGTCTCGCCTTTACGGTCTTGAATCGATGGCTGACAACTTCGAAGGTTTTCAAGAGGGTGTGAAGAGTGTCATGCTTTGGCAACGCCAGCGCATGGAGCAGACTGCTGATGGTGGAGCTCACACTATCACTGAGTTTCAACCTGTTTCAGAAGTTGTCGAAGTGCCGCAAGAGTACGAACTGGCAATGGAGGCGGCTTTAGGTAATCGTCTTCAGATGCTGATCTCTAAAGATGCAGGTGCTGCTCTGGGTGCAGTTGATTATCTGAAAGAGCAGAAGTCTGGTCGATCGAGCTTCGTAAGTGAGGAGTTCGGAGTTGGCGAAATCTCAGACAGCTCAGCTGAGAGCATGAAGACCCAGCAGGGGTTTGTGTCTTTGCTTTCAGATATTGTGAGAATTCCAGACGATCAGACGACCCAAGTGAAGCCTTTCGTGAGTGGTGTGGCCATTGTTGATTCGGTGAGAACCGCTTTGAGACTAAGGCCTGACTATCAGGGTTGGACATTTGTTACTCAAGACGGTGACACTTTGACCGCCGATGGAGTGCTTACTGGTGGTGCGGCTGATAGTGCAGATTCGGGTGTCTTGAAAAGAAAAAGAGAGATCAAAGAGCTTTCTCAAAAACGTGAAGAGGCTGCTGGTAAGTTGTCTCTAGCTTCAGCTTCATTAAAGAAACTTGAAGCTCAGCAAGAGCAAATGGCTGAAGAGCTTGAGAGATCTAAGCAAGAAAAAGTCGCAAAAGAGATTCGCATCACTGAGCTGAGCAAAGACCTCGAAAGAGCTGAAACAGAGCTTAGCAATGCGATCAAGGCCGTTGAGCGCCAGAATCAAGTGGTAAGTCAGCTTGATAGCAAGCATGTTTCAGCCTCTGATGACCTCGAGCAGGTTCAAGAGAAGATGACTGAAATGCTGACTCGCAAATCAGAGCTCGACTCTGAGATTGAAGGTCTCAACCAGCAGCTCGATTCGGCCAAAGAAGGCATTGATGACCTTTCGGCAAGTGTCACCGACTTGCAAGTGAAGGTGGCTTCAAAAACTCAAGAGAAAGAGGGCTACGTTTCTCAGCTAGCCATGGTTCAGCAGTCTCTTGATGAAGTGAATGGTCAGCTCGATAAGATGTCGCATGAGTCTGAGAAGAATGCAGAGGCATTGTCTGAGAATCAGGTTCTGATCGAAGAGAGAAAAGTTGGGCTCGAAAGGCTAATTCGCGAGAGGGAGCAGGCTGATGAGCTTTTCGCAAAAGAAAGAGATGAATTTGAGCAGCTAGGTGCAGAGCTAAGAGAGATCGAGGAGAAAGTCTCGAAAGCGCTTCACGAGCGAAATGCCCAGCAGTCATTGATTTCAGATGCGCAATTGAAACTTGAGCAGTTGAAAATGAAAGAGCAGTACTTGCTGGAGCAAGTTACCGAGAAGTACATGCTCGATTTGTCAGAGTGCTATGAGCAGCATGTTGATGAGAGTCTTGATGTCAAAGCCACAGAGCAAGATCTTAAAGACCTAAAGGCGAAGCTCGGTCGTATTGGTGAAGTGAATCTGTCAGCGATTGAAGAGTATGATGAGCTGATCGGCCGATTTGAGTTCTTGAACCAGCAATATCAAGATCTTCTCGACGCCAAAGAGCAGTTGAGAAAAGTGATCGATAAGATCAACAAGATCTGTGACAAACGATTCAAAGAGACGTTCGAAGCTGTGAATGAACGCTTTATGAAGGTGTTCCCAGTCTTGTTTGGTGGTGGTGAAGCGAGATTGATTCTACTTGAAGACCCTGAAAAGGGTGAGATGGGTATCGACATCGTGGCAAAACCACCAGGCAAGAAATCGCAAAACGTAAGCTTGTTGTCGGGTGGTGAAAAAGCCCTAACGGCAGTGAGTCTGATTTTCGCGATCTTTTTGGTGAAACCTTCTCCTTTCTGTCTACTGGATGAGGTCGATGCACCACTAGATGACGCGAACGTCTTCAGATTCAATGATCTAGTGAAAGAGATGGCTAAGAGAAGTCAGATCATCATTGTGACTCACAACAAGCATACGATGCGAGTGAATGAAAAGCTCTACGGTGTCACCCAAGAAGAAAAAGGTGTGTCGAAGATGGTTTCAGTTGATCTGGATCAGGCTGAGCAGGCAGTCGCTCAGTAATTAGGTTTTGTTTTGAGTGAAAAAAAGGAGCGCAAGTCGCTCCTTTTTTTGTGCAAAATGACCGAAAACTTGAGGCCAGCCAAATTTCGATTGTGAAGACTCTTCGCTAAAAACTTTGAAAGAGTAGAATGGCCGAAACTCACTTTCTGGTAGAGGCGTAGTCGGTGGCAGCAGGCATTCGCTGCTGACCTGTTGGCAGCTCATTTCTCGATGTTTCCAGGTAGTCCATTTGATTCTCGGTGAGTTGGTAGTGCGAGAGTAGCTGGTCGGCAATGTTTTGTTTGAGATAGCTGCCATCTGCGGGGATAGCATCATAAATCAAGATCATAAGCTCAGACCTCGACTCGGCATTGTCAACTTGCACATCGACCAATTGAATCAGTTGATCGATGACTTGTCGATCTAGGCTCGAGTCTCTCATGATGAGGTTCAAATGAGTTCGAAGATCATTGAGGGCAGAGAGGTCAGAGTTGACGTCTCGGTCTTCAACGAAGCGCCTGAGAGTTTCGAGGTCAGAAAAAGAAATATAACTCGAGGTCGTTTCTTTTAGTTTGTCGGCTTCAACTCTTTTTGCGAGCTCTGCCTCACTGATTTCAAGAGACTCGAGCACATAGTCAGGTAGGTCGTCGACTGAAACTGACTCTTCAACCTCGAAGCTGTAGTCATCGCTCAGTTCATCTTCAAGCTCTTGTAGTGTCTTTCCGCGTTTTTGATAGGAGTTGGCTTTTGTCATAGGAGCAGGCTCTGCTACGAGTCCAATTACGCCTTTGAGCAGAAACAAGATCCCGCAGGCGATCATGATGATTGGCAAAACAAACTTTTTAAATTTTTTAGGCACATGTCCCCCTAGTCTTACGCTGTGATATTGCACTCGCTGGACCAAATTGAAACGATTTGAATGGATATAAAATAAGTGATTACAGCCACTTGGGCTTAGTTAACTCAGTTTAGTGTAGAAGTTATGGCCATATGTGTTTTTGGCTGAGCAAGCCTTCAACTGAGTGAATGTGTCTAAAATGCCGAAGCCTGTAGACAGAAAACTGCCTTTCAACTATGACCACAGAGGCCCAGTCGGGCAGTTTGACTCAAAGGAGATATCTCTTGGATCACAACAGTGGAGCCTTTTATTTAGCGATGGCCTTGCTTGTCGGTTTTGGCGTTTTGGCCACCGTTGTCTACTACTTCTTTCGTTTCGGTTTTCGAACTGATTATGACCGCGACACAGAAAGAGTCAGTCAGACTGAGAGTCAGCCCGAGCAAATTGCTCCGGCTCAAGATGATGATGTCATCTCGCAACTGAAGCAAAGAATCCCAGAGCTGAAACAAGCGCTCGAGATTTCTGAGCAGTCAGACCCGGAGCAAGTCGATCAAAAGGTTTCGGTAGAAGCAGAAAATACTTCTCTTGATCAAGTCTCTGAGCAATCGCCAGCAGCGCCTGCCTCGACTGAGAAGCCAAAACCAAAAGACATGTCGCAGGTGATGGAAAAGACTCGGGCCTCTTTCTTTTCTAGGTTGAAGTCGGTTTTTAGCGCTGAGAAAGGGCTTGAGGGCGAGGATCTCGAAGACCTCGAAGAGATTTTGTACACCAGTGACTTAGGGCCTCAAACAGTGCAGCGATTGATGGACGCAGTTGAAGAGCATTTGAGTGGTGCAGACAAGAAAGACCTCGACAAGGTGGTTGGCTCATTGAAGTCTGAGATGAGCAAGATTTTCTCTGAGCTCGAACACTTGAGAGTAGAGCCCGACAATTTAGAGGATGCGTTCTCTTGGCCCTCTGAGCCGGGTGATTTGCAGGTTTGGTTGATCGTTGGAGTCAATGGGGCCGGTAAAACCACCACCATCGGCAAGCTTGCTAACGTGGTTGCAAAAAAGGGTCTTAAGGCAATGGTTGCTGCCGGAGATACCTTCCGAGCAGCGGCTGGTGAGCAGCTAAAGGCGTGGAGTGAGCGCGCACAAGTTGAGATCTTCTCTCCTGAGAACGTAACCGACCCATCTGCAGTGGCTTTTGATGCCTGCTCTTCAGCAAAAGCCAAAGGCTTTGACGTCGTGATTATCGATACCGCAGGTAGGCTTCACACCCACAAAAATCTGATGGAAGAGCTTAAGAAGATGAAGCGGGTCGTACAAAAGGTGGTTCCAGAAGCACCTCACGAGGCTCTTGTGGTGCTTGATGCTAATTCGGGTCAAAATGCTTTGATTCAAGCTAAAGAGTTTAATCAGGCGATCGAGCTCACCGGTGCCGTTCTTACTAAGCTTGATGGTTCGGCTAAAGGCGGCGTTGCCGTCGGCCTGGCTTTCGAGCTCGGGCTGCCTGTTCGCTTAATCGGGGTAGGTGAGGGTATAGAAGACATTCAGCCTTTTAAATCAGCAGAATTCGTCGACTCGATACTCTAGGCAGAGGGTTTTAGCCCACATCTGTTCTATTAGCTTGAGGTCTTCAGTTGCCCTGCGTCAGGCGACCTCATTTTTCCTTATGCAATCCTAACGTTTTTGACCTGAGTTTCGAACTCGCCTAATACTATATATAGGAGAAAATTCTATCTCGGATAAGGAGCAAGCTTGGAGCACCAAAAAACAACATATGAGGTGCAGTTGGCAGGGATACCACTTCGATTGAAGACATCCCATGATCAAGCCACTGTAGACCGACTAGTTGAGATGGTGAACGAGAAGGTCCAGATGGTGACGTCTGAGCAGTCGAGCTTGAGCTTTCAACAGTGTTTGTTGTTAGCATCTCTCCATTTGGCTGAAGATTTTTTGAAGACCAATAAGAGCGCGTTGTTAGAACTTGAAGCGATCGAGACGCAAGCGAAGTCAATATTATCCGATCTGGAGTCTTCTCCAATTTCCCGTATACGGGTAGACAGTTAAAGATGGTGGCTTACCTTAAAAGGTAGGCGTGCTGTCGATTTGATGTATTTGGAGACTGCAAATTGGATCAGCCTCGTTTAAGTGACAAAGCTCACTTACGACAACAATTTGAATCGAGAAGAGACTCTCTATCGGCAGAGGAACGAGCCGACTTTTCTATGCAGGCCTGCGGCCGACTGGCTTCTTTGATTGAATCCCTTTTTGAAAAATCAAAAGCCAAGGCGATGACAGTTGGCAGTTACAGATCTATCAAATCTGAAGTGCAATTAAACCAGTTGGCTGATCTATTGCCCGGTGGAGTCAGCTTAGTTTACCCAAAAGTTTCTGGTGATGAGATGAACTTTTTTTCGGCGGAGACCTTTTCTTTGGGAGCCTACGGGATTGAAGAGCCTGAGTCTGAAGGGCCCTCAGCTGATCAGCAGATCGATCTTTTGCTGATTCCTGGTGTGGCCTTTGATCATGCGGGTGCGCGATTAGGCTACGGCAAAGGCTTTTATGATCATTGGCTAGAGGCCAAAAATGTACTGAAAATCGGGGTGGCATTTTGCTGCCAAATTAGTGAGCAGAGTTTTTTGAGTGAAACACATGATGTGGCAATGGACTTCCTTGTCACCGAACGATTCGTCTTGGGCACCGAAAGTGAGACCAAGACTTTAGAGAGGGCAGTTTAAGATGGAAATGGGCATGATAAAAGCCATTGCGTTTTTGTTTGTAGGTTTAGGTATCGGTATTGGAGCCTTTATCGCCTATCAGAAAATGCTGGATGACAAAAAGAAGTCGGATGCCAAGAAAGAAGCCGACCGAATTGTAAACAAGGCCAAGTCAAAGGCGAACCGAATTGAAAAGGACGCCAAGAATAAAGCCAAGGACTTTGAGAATCGAGCACGCAGAAATGCTGAGCAAGATATCAAAAAGCAAAAGCAAAAGGTGCAGGGCCAAGAGCAGAGCCTGAAAGACAAAGAAAAGCGTTTAGAGAAAGACTACCGCCAAAAAGAAGAGCGTCTTGAAGCTAGCATGCGAGAGCTCGATGCCAAAGCCGAAGAGATGAGCGTTCTGAAAGACCGAATTGCAGCCCACGAGTCTAAGATCACCTATCAGATTGAAGAGCTCCCTAACAAGCTCGAGTCGATCGCCAACTACACCAGCGATGAGGCGAGAAAAGAGCTTATGGAAGCTCTTGAGAAAGAGGCCAAAACAGAGGCTGCTGAGATGATCCAAGAGATCGAGTCTGAGGCGAAAAAAGAAGCCAACAAAAAAGCGCGCTACGCATTAGCTGTGGCTGTAAGCCGATACGCCTCCGAGGTATCTACCGAGAGAACCACCTCTTCCATTCCGCTGAAGGGCGAAGAGATGAAGGGGAAGATCATTGGCCGTGAGGGTCGTAACATTCGAGCACTCGAGGCCGCTTGTGGTGTTGACTTGATCATAGACGAAACTCCTGAAACCGTCATTATCTCGAGCTTTGATGCCGTGAGAAGAGAGATCGCGAGATTGTCTTTGAAGCGTCTTATGGAAGATGGTCGTGTTCACCCTGGCCGAATTGAAGAGGTAGTCTCTAAAGTCAAAGCTGAGCTCTTTGAGAACATCAAAGAAGAGGGCGAAAAGGCCTGCTTTGATTTGGGTGTTCACGGTGTAAACCCGAAACTGATCAACTTGATTGGTGAATTGAAATACCGCCATGCCGAGAGCCAGAACTTGCTCTCAAGAAGTGTTGAAGTGGCGAACATTTGCGGGCTGATTGCTGCGGAGATTGGTTACGACGTTAACAAAGCGAAACGAGCCGGGTTATTGCACACGGTTGGCCGAGCTCTTGACCACACATATGAAGGTAGTTACGCCAAAGCTGGAGCAGACTTTGCCAGACGTCACGGTGAGAAAGAAGAGATCTGTCAGGCCATATTAAATCACAACTCAGATCAAGACCCCACGAATGTACTTGGTCACATTGTTCAGGCCGCACACAACTTAGCCAGATCGCGCCCTGGAGCTAAGCGCATGATGATGGAGAACTACATTAAGCGACTTGAAGATCTTGAATCTGTAGCGAATAGCTTCGATGGGGTCTCAAGAACTTTTGCGATTCAAGCTGGTAAAGAGATTCGAGTGCTAGTGGATTCGGGCAAAGTGACTGACGAGCAGTCGGCTATGCTATCTCGTGACATTGCCAGAAAGATTTCAAAAGAGCTGTCTTATTCGGGACAAGTGAAAGTGAATGTGATTCGCGAGACCCGAATTGTTGAGCATGCGAGATAAAGATGGATGCAGAAGCTCAACTCAAAGAACTAGCAAAGGGCACGGTTGATTTTATCTCTGAGAAAGAGCTTCTAGCTAAGCTTAAAAAATCAGAGAAGACTGGCAAGCCCCTTCGTATTAAGGCAGGGTTTGATCCGAACCGACCGGACCTTCACATCGGGCACACTGTTTTGATTAACAAGCTGAAGGCTTTTCAAGATTTAGGTCATCATGTGATCTTCTTGATCGGTGATTTCACAGCTTCCATTGGTGATCCTACCGGCAAGATTGAAACTCGCAAGCCGATGACTAAAGAACAGATCGCTGAGAATGCTAAAACCTATGCATCTCAGGTCTTCAAAATACTCGATGAGAGCAAGACAGAGGTGGCTTACAATTCGACTTGGTTTGATAAGTTCACATCATCTGATTTTATTCGCCTCAGTAGCCAATACACAGTAGCTCGAATGCTTGAGAGAGATGATTTTTCTAAGAGATTTAAAGAGCATCAGTCTATTGCCATTCATGAGTTTTTATACCCGCTAGTTCAAGGGCACGACAGTGTGGCTCTCGAAGCAGATGTTGAGCTCGGTGGAACGGATCAATTGTTTAATTTGTATGTGGGCCGTGATCTACAGAAAGATGCTGGGCAAGAGTCACAAGTTGTGATGACTGTACCCATTCTCGAAGGGCTCGATGGCGTACAGAAAATGTCGAAGAGCTTAGACAATTACATCGGAGTGACGGAGAGTCCGCGTGAGATGTTTGGCAAAACCATGCGGGTTTCTGATGAACTGATGGTTCGCTATTACGAATTGCTCACAGATATCTCTGTTGATGAGCTCGACAAGATGAAGGCTGACTTGGCTTCAGGGGCTTTGCATCCTAGAAAAGCAAAGGTCGACCTGGCGAAGTTTTTGGTCACCAGATTTCACTCAGTAGATGCCGCAAAGGGTGCCGAAGCCGAGTTTGATCGCATGTTCGTTAACAAAGGTCTGCCAGATGACATGCCTGAGTTTGAAGTTGATCCAGAGTCTGAGAAATGGATCTGTCACCTATTAGTCGAAACTGGCTTGGCGAAGTCGTCGAGCGAGGGCCGCCGCCTAATACAAGGTGGTGCAGTTGAAAAGGCCGGCGAAAAGGTCAAAGACGCTCAATTGAAGTTTCAACTCGAGGCAGGTTCTGAATTTATTCTCAAAGCTGGGAAGAAAAAGTTTGCGAAAGTGCGGGTGAAATCATGAAAGTGAAGTTTATGCCCATGGATATCGAGCTCGATATCACGCAAGACCAGTCAATTATGAATCTGGCTCATGAGAATGACATTCACATCTCGTCTGTGTGTAACGGAATGCCCTCGTGCGCTGAGTGCCGAATTCGTGTCGTAGATGGAGAGCACAACATTGTTCCACCAGGAGCCAAAGAGCTAGGGCTTATTGGTACCGGTCATTTTATTGATCAGCGCAGACTGAGTTGCCAATGTTTGTGTTTCGGAGATGTTACAGTTGATTTGACCGAGCAAATGGAGAAGGCCAGCGAGGCCAAGGTTAATAAGAAGTTCTTGAAGCGAGCTCAGATTGAGAACCCAGAGGATTCTCACTCTCAAGGTGGTATTTTAATCGAGCAAGACGAAGATTTTGATAAAGTCAGTGTGAACTCGAATACCGTTGAGACCAGAGGCGATAGCTCGTTATCAACAGCAGCCAATTCTTCAAAATCGTCTTCTCATTCTTCTAGGTCATCTTCAAAAGGGGGCCAGGGCGAAAAGGGTGATAAGAACAAGCGTCCTCGAGGCCGAGGTGGTCGCAACCGTAAAAGACGCAATAACAACAAAAATCGTGGACCAAAGCCGGGAGGATCGGCGAAGAAATCAGATTCGTAAGAGTCTGATGAATTGAGTTCGACTCGTATTCGGTGCTCAGTTGAAGAGGGAGTTTCTGAAAATGTTTGAGAAAAAATCGACTTACTCGAGAGAAGAGTTAATTCAGTGTGGAGAGGGCAAGTTGTTTGATGCCGGCATTCCACGTTTACCTTTGCCACCAATGTTAATGTTCGATCGCTTCACTGAGGTTTCAGAGAGTGGAGGGGTGCATGACAAGGGTGTTATTAAAGCTGAGCTCGATATCACTAAAGATCTTTGGTTTTTTGAATGCCACTTTCGAGGCGACCCAGTTATGCCGGGCTGCTTGGGCCTCGATGCTGTTTGGCAGATGCTTGGGTTCTACCTAGGCTGGCTTGGAAACGTCGGTAAAGGGCGTGCTTTGGGCTGCGGTGAAGTTAAATTCACTGATCAAATTTTACCAGACTCTGAATTGGTTGAATACCAAGTTGATATTAAGAGAATCATCGCACGAAAGCTTGTTATGGGCGTCGCAGACGCGACTGTGAGCTGCGGTGGTAAGGTTTTGTACAACTGCAAAGACTTAAAAGTGGCTCTGTTTAATGATGAGTCTACGGAAGGTTTGTCATGAGAAGAGTCGTCGTAACAGGTCTTGGTATTGTCAGTAGCATTGGCAATAACAAGCAAGAGGTTTTGAACTCGCTAAAAGAAGATCGCTCAGGCCTAGAAACTGTTGAAGTTTACAAAGAGCTAGGGCTTGCCAGTCAGGTGCATGGTTCAGTAACTCTCGACATAGCAGAGCACGTAGACAAAAGAGCAAAACGCTTTATGGGTGATGGAGCAGCCTACGCCTATGTTGCTATGAAAGAGGCGATAGCTGACGCATCTCTGTCTGAAGAGTTGGTGTCTCATGAAAGAACTGGTTTAGTTACAGGGTCCGGTGGGCCTTCAGCTGAGGCCATAGTGGTGGCGGCAGACACGCTTCGCAACAAAGGTATTCGCAGAGTTGGGCCATTTGCAGTGCCCAAGGCTATGTCGAGCACAATCTCTGCTTGTTTGGCGACGCCGTTTAAGATCAAAGGCTTCAACTACTCGATCACTTCGGCATGTGCCACGAGTGCTCACTGTATAGGAAACGGCACCGAGTTGATTCAAAACGGCAAGCAAGACATCGTATTCGCAGGTGGTGGAGAGGAGCTGCACTGGTCGCTGACACATTTGTTCGACGCCATGAAAGCCCTGTCGTCAAAGTACAACGAAACTCCAGAAAAAGCCTCTCGCGCTTTTGATGCCGACCGAGATGGCTTCGTGATTTCAGGTGGAGCAGGCATTTTAGTTCTTGAAGAGCTTGAGCACGCTAAGAAGCGTGGTGCTAAGATTTACGCTGAGGTCACCGGCTACGGTGCGACCTCTGATGGTCATGATATGGTGGCTCCTTCTGGTGAGGGAGCAATCAGGTGCATGAAGCAGGCTCTAAATGGAGGCTCGGTCGATTACGTAAACTGCCACGGCACCAGCACACCTGTTGGCGATGTGGCTGAGCTTAAGGCGATTCGAGAGGTGTTTGGTGCTGAGCTTCCCGCGTTTAGTTCAACCAAGTCACTCACGGGTCACTCTCTCGGAGCAGCCGGCGTGCATGAAGCCATATACTCTTTACTGATGATGGAAAATGGTTTCGTAACAGCCTCAGCCAACGTTGAGAATCTTGAGCCAGAAGCCGAGGGCATGCCATTGGTTACTAAAACTCAAGACAAAGTGCTAAATCGTGTACTCTCAAACTCTTTCGGGTTCGGCGGAACCAATGCGAGCTTAGTTTTTGAAAAACTAGACGGCTAATATCACAAAAAGCTGAGATTTGATCTACGATTTAAAAACTGTGAAGACACAAAAAAGCCAAGACTTCTAGTCTTGGCTTTTTTTGTTTGGCTCGGTTGATTTTGCAATTGAGTAGAGGGCTTTTAGGCGAGTTGAAAAGCTCATTTGGCCTCATTAAGCCCGGAGAGCTCTACTTACTTTTTGATGAGCTGCCAAGCTCTCTGGCACAACTGCGAATTTCAATTTGTTGAAAGTTAGACCCAGCTACAAATTGCTCGACAAAACTGGGTACAGCTTGAGGATCGAACTCTTCAATTGCTTTAATCATCTTTTTTCGCCAGTGAAGGTCTCCACGAGCCTGGTAGTCATTGAGCACTCGAGAGAGTTCGGCCAACTGGCTGCCTGGCTTCGAATTGAGCTGAGCCAGTAAGCCAGCCTGATACTCAGCCCAGGTGTTTTGATCGACTTCTCCTGATCGCAATTGCTCAATTACCTGCTCCCAGCCGTCTTCAGCCTCAACGATGCGATCAACATGTTCGACTTGCCCATAAAAATACAGCAGGGACTGTCGGTTTACAGCTCCAAGAGCTGCCCCATGTACATAGCCCAGGCCCTTTTCAGAACGGTTGATGTTGAAAGTCGCAGTTTGCACATGCGCTCCTACTAGGTTGGCTAAGGCCACCTCTGTAGGCGTTTCAAGCATAGGACC
Source organism: Bdellovibrionales bacterium (assembly GCA_013216195.1). Classification (GTDB taxonomy): domain Bacteria; phylum Bdellovibrionota; class Bdellovibrionia; order Bdellovibrionales; family UBA1609; genus JABSOQ01. The sequence goes on along the minus strand of JABSOQ010000053.1, from coordinate 5,686 downwards.
AGAAAAGACTCTTGCCATACCAGCAGCATTTTTGCTCTTACCAGCTGGGAGTGGTGCCTGCAGATGTTCAGTGTTTGAGATCTCAGCAGGAGCTTGAGAAGGCACGAGTCGGGTAGGTTGAGCTTTGGTAAAACCTAAAGAGTACCAGGCGTCATCTAGCATTTTGCCCATATCTTCAGGCGAAAGGTCACCAAGAGCAAACATGACGGGCTCTTTTGAAAAGTGCAAGGCTTGCACCTCTTCGAGGGCTTGCTCGTAGCTCAAGTCTTCAAGAACTGCTGCAACCTGCAGGTTGGTGACTTCACCCTTGAACATGTCGCTCGCCTCGCTAATCACCAAACCACCTAAAAAACCGTTTGAGATGTGAGTTTCGGTTGCCTTGGTGATTTCTCGCTTGAATCTATCAAACTCTTCTTCAGTCATTTCAAACTTGCGGAACTCTGAAACCATCAAGTCGAAAGCTTGAACGAGGGCCTCGGGGTTTTCAGAGCTTCCAACCCAAGTGAGGTCGAATCCAGAAAACTTGGCACTCATTGTGACATCGTGATCTCTGAGAACACTCTGTAAGCCAACCATGCGCTCTTGAAAGGCAGACATGTAAATTGAGAATGCCATCTGAGCCGCAAAGTTGCCTTGCATGGCAAGTTTGACTTCAAATTCGAAAGCCGCTTCTCTTGAGTCGTGCTTCTCTTTTAGAAAGGCCACCACAGGGTCATCTTTAGGAGAGACTCTTTTCCAGCTGGTGTTCGCTCGGTCAAGCGGCTCCGTGCGCGTGGTCTCAAGCTCAACAGCTGGAAATACCGGGTTGCGATTTGGCAGTTTGGCAGCATCAAGAGCAAGTGTTCTTTCGAGCTCGGCGATCAGCTCTGAGTTGTCGAACCTTCTGAGAGGTAGGAATTCAGGAACCTGGTCTTTTTTGCCTGGAGACACTTGGAAGTAGCCACTTTTCTCGTCACCTTCGACTTCAGGTGCAATTGCGAAGTTCAGACTTCGTCTTGGTTGAAAAACTGTTCTAAGCACAGCTTGCACCTCTTGGGCTGTGACTTGGCTATATGCCGATTCAAAATCGAGAGCTCGGTAGCTTGGGTCAGATGATTGGGCGAGTTTCATAAAGTCATTCACGATAGCTCCAGGAGCTTGATAGGCTTTTCGCTTACCATAGACAATAGAAGCCTTGATCGTTTCAAGAGACTCCGCATTCAAGTTGTGGAGCATACCTGCCACGCTCTCATAAAGGCTTTCTAAAGTCTCATCTCTTTGTGGCCATCCCTCTTGAGTGTGATAAGTCGCTACGAAAAAGTAGAGCTTGTCGCCTGAGGTCACCGGAACAAAATTGAGCTCTGTTATTAGACCTTGGGATTTTAAGTGCTGAGCTAGTGAACCCGGAGCCTCAGAGTTTAGGTAGCCGGAAGCTATCTCAAGAGCTAATGGGTTCAGGGGAGTCGCAGAAAGGTCGACTTCTAAAACATGGGCGCTGAGGCGACTGTTGTCGAGAGTCTTCATTTCGACAAATGGTTGTAAGCTGCCATCAGCAGGCACGACACTTGTCAGTTGTGATGAGTTTTCGAAAGATGCTGCCGGCTTGTAACCGTGCGGGTCTTTTTCAACTTTGAAGGGTACGAGGGTTTTTTCTAGCTGTGCAATCACTTGTTCGCGAGAAAGTGAGCCATGCTTGAAGTTAGCTGCTACCAGCACTTTTACGTTTTCTGGCTGATAGATGCCGTAGTACAGCTCTTTCATGTCGTTTACAGACAAGGCCTCTAGCGTTTCAGTAGAGCCAAGATCGTAGCGCTGCAGTGGGTGGCCCTCAGGTAGAACTTCAGAAAACACCCCATTCAAGACTCTCATGAAAGGCTTTGATGGTATTTCGACGTTGACCTCGTTGTCGACTGCGGTCAGCTCGGCCTTCATTGTTTCAGCACTAAATTCGAGGCCACCAAGCCCTGCGAGCATGAGGTCCATAGCTCTGTCAGCTTGCTCCTCTTGAGAGACCATGTAGAAGCCTGTATAGCCCGGGCCAGTGAAAGCATTCTTCTGGGCGCGCATTCGGGCGGCTTCATCACTCAAAGTCGAATAGCCCGGAAACCTGAGACTGCCTTTTAAAATCAGGTGCTCAAGAAAGTGAGCTCGGCCAGCAAATTGAGTTGAGTCATTTTTGTTGCCGTAAGGAACCATGTATTCGACTAAAAACTGGCTCCCTTTTTCGGTGTCTATGAGGTGAACCTCGTAGCCGTTGACCGTCACAATTTCATTTGTGGATGCGAATGAAAATAAAGGCGCCAGTAGCGCCATCCCAAGTGCCAATATTCTTCTCATGTCCCGAACTCCCAAATTGAAACCACAAGCTACAATTTGCACGGGCTTATAGAAACTTGCTCTGAATTCTTTTCTGGGCCTAGGAAGTGATTGATCCTTATTTACAGTGAAAACTGGCTGCACAAAAGTGAACAAACTAGGTTTTGTTAAGACTCTGTGAACCCATGCAGCAAATGGCTTTCGTAATCGAAAAAGCAGCAAGATTTATCTGGCTTAGGGGCAACTGAAGCGGCTTTGAGAAAAGCCATATTCAATTGGACTCATTCTTTTTTGACATCAGGTTCTGGATATGGGGCAATTTCGAAGAACACCTAAGGAGGGGATTTATGAAGACTGTTTCTAGAGCTGTATTGCTCTTTGTCTCACTTTTTTCGCTGTCAGCTTTCTCTGCCGATATGTCTTTAACTAGCGGCCAAAATTACATGGGCTCAGATGATGGAGCCTCGCTCTTTAATGGGCTGGCTTCAACGCCACCATCGGAACGCGACGATGAGTTTCCACCAGATGAAGCTTCGCCAATTGATCCACCAGCTTGTGAAGACAATTACTTCGATTGGGGTCAGGGAAGAGATGGTACGGGCTACTGTTATGAGTTTTACCGAGAAGGTGAAATCGCCAATGGTGGTCGCAATCTGCCGAACCGGTTTTGTGAAGCGGTTTCTCCAAGCTATTACCAGATGGCACGAGGCCGTGACGGCTATTTATACTGTTACCAATTTACCCCGTATCACATTGTGATGAACCAGGGGCGACCAGTGCCCCAGGGGTGGTGTCGTTATTAATTAATGAAGAGATACCAAAAGCCAAAAAAGCCTGTGTTCAACACAGGCTTTTTTATATTTGATGTTTTAACATCTGAACTGCAATGTTAGCCCAAAAGGCTTAGACGCCGAAAGAAGAACCGCAGCCGCAGGTTTTAGTTGCATTCGGGTTTGAGAAAACGAAGCCCTGACCATTTAAGCCACCCTCATAATCAAGCGTCATACCGAGAAGATAGAGCAAGCTTTCAGAGTCGACGACAACACGAGTGTCAAAGCTCTCAAAGACTTTGTCTTTGTCACCAGTCTGATTGTCAAAATCGAGTTTGTAAGACCAACCAGAGCAGCCACCTTTTTGCACTTTCACGCGAAGAAAGGCCTCAGCCTCATGGCCTTCGTCTTTCATGATTCTCTTGATGTGGTCTGATGCTTTTTCGGTAATCTGAATCACTTTGGGTACTCCTTTGTCTGGGTTACAGACACAATTCATATAAGTCAAATTATACCACGTTTTTGCTCTGAGCAAGAGACTTAGCTAAGCTCGAGCTTGGCCTAAATTCTGCACTTTAATTGCTTGAAATTGCTCGGTTTTTTTCAACCATCTGAATGATCTTAGTAGAGGTCGTCTCAATATCTTGCTCTGTGGTCAGGCGGCCTAAACCAACGCGAATCGTAGCTTTGGCTTCGGCATCAGGCCTACCAAGAGCTGAGATTACATGCGAGGGTTTGCCATCGCTAGAGGTGCATGCTGAACCACTGCTGAGAGCCAAGCCACTAAGGCCCAGTGCGAACACGTCAGATGATAGGTTTTCAAAAGAGAAGCTCGCATTATTAGGAAGCCTCTCAGTTGGGTGGCCATTCAGTTTTGCTTCTGGGCAGGCCTCTAAGATGTTTTTGATCAACTTATCTCTAAGGCCTTTGAGTCGAGAGTTCTCTTCGCTCATCTTTTTAGAGCAAAGCTCACAGGCTGCTCCCAGGCCTACTATGCCGGGAACGTTCAACGTACCCGGTCTCAAACCGTTTTCTTGAGCTCCGCCCCGAATGATCGGTAAGAGACGCGTAGCCGGGTTAGATTTTCTAATGTAAAGGGCGCCAATGCCTTTTGGTCCATACATCTTGTGGCCAGATATGCTGAGCATATCTACGGGCAATTTCTGCAAATCAATTTCGACCTTGCCCGCAGCCTGAGCTGCGTCTGTATGAAACAAACAATCGTGATCTTTAAGAAATTCTGCAATCTCAGCAATCGGCTGCAAAGTGCCAATCTCGTTGTTGGCCATCATGATTGAAACGAGCTTAGTCGAAGATTTCATAGAGTCAGCAACTTCTGATTGGCTAACCCGACCGAGCTCATCTACTGGCAAAAAAGTGGCGTCGGCTATTCCAAGTTCTTCTGCCATTTCAAAAACTTCGAGAACGGCTTTGTGCTCAGAATTTTCAGTGATGATGTGTGGTTTCTCACCAGCGTATTGCCGAACTAGGCCCATGATCGCCATGTTGTTACTCTCAGTGGCTCCACTGGTCCAGACAATTTCTTTTGGGTCGCAGTTCAAGAGGTCTGCAACTTGGCTACGAGCTTTTTTTACAGCGTGGTTAGCCTCCCAACCATAGCTGTGGCTCGAGCTTGAGGCATTGCCAAACTGCTCGACAAAAAAGGGCTCCATTGCCTGAAAAACTTCAGGGTCAACCGGAGTCGTAGCGTTGTAGTCTAGATAAATTGGCTTCTGCATAACTTTGTTAGGATATTATTGGAATTTGCTGGAGAGGCAAGCTAGACACGGGATTATTTGTCCAGATTGTGTCGAGGAGTGCTGAAATTGCAGGCAAGATTAAACTTTTTCTCTACCTGAAACTCCTCGCGGCTGTGAGAAATCTGAGTTAGCCTATTTTCTATGATTAAAAGAGTGTTTTGCCCAGCTGGCGAAGAGGCCTTTGCAGCGATTTCATGGAAAACAACTGATGTTGAGATCGTTGGGAGTGACGGCAAAGTTGTCTACAGCTCACAGGGTATTGAGGCTCCAGAGAGCTGGAGCCAAACAGCAATTGATATCGCGGTAAACAAGTACTTTCGCAAAGCCGGGTTGCCAAAATCGATTTCAAGCACAGGAAAAGAGACCTCAGTTCGCCAGATGATTTCGAGAGTTGTTGAGCAAATCGGCCATCATGCTGAGTCTGCCAAATACTTCAAGACCTCAGAGCAGTTAAACGACTTTAAGCAAGAGCTCAGCATGGTTTTGCTGAGCCAAAGAGGAGCCTTCAATTCTCCAGTCTGGTTTAACTGTGGGTTGGCCACAAGCTATGGCATATCTGCAAAAGGGCAGAACTATGCCTACAATCCAGAGGAGAGAAAGAGCGAACTCGTAGACAATGCTTATGAGAAGCCACAGACCTCAGCTTGCTTCATTCAAAGTGTGTCAGACTCTTTGGCTGACATTTTCGAGTTGGTGAAGAAAGAGTCTAAGGTGTTCAAGTACGGTTCGGGCACGGGCACCAACTTTTCTACTATTCGAGGCAAACAAGAGACGCTTGCCGGGGGCGGGGAGAGCTCTGGTTTGATGTCGTTTCTAGAGGTGCTTGATAAGGGGGCTGGTGCCACGACAGCTGGGGGCGTC
>JABSOQ010000052.1 GCA_013216195.1 Bdellovibrionales bacterium | reverse complement strand
CGTTCCGTTGAAAGCCAAGAACGCAGTTTCAAGAAATGCGAGCACAACCAACAACGTAACGATCGACAACCCAAACGGGCCCAATATTTTGGTTGATTACAACCCAAGTGCTATGAGCCCCATTGGACCCTCAGCCTTACTCTATGCAAGAGAGGAAGAAGGCGATGTTGAGCCCGCCCCTATTGAAACTTCTGGTAGAGAGGTAAGTGAGGAGCCTGCTGCCCCTGATGTCAGCCCTGGTTCAGAACCTGCGAGTGAAACAGCTGCAGGGCCACCATCGAACTCAACTGCAGGCACTACTGAACCCGTAGGTGTGCCCAGACGAATACCCGACGGAGACGCCGGGCCAGCAGAGGGAGATGAATTGAGTGACGTGGCATCTGACGATTACACCCCACCAGAGTCTCCCTTGTACAGAAGTAAACCCGTCGATGACCATCAGACACAAAATGCTTTGATTGCTGCCTTGAGAAGTGGCCTTCTCTCTACAGGCGATATTTATCAGGGCAATAAAGACTTGTTGGCAAGCAGATATGAAGAGGCCCGCCAGGATCCGAGCATTGATGCGGGTAGCAGTTGGTGGGTTGGTTCAATTGAACTTGATGTGCTTCAATATCCATCTCGTGTGCGAAGAGCTCTCTGTCACTGTGAAAATCTTCATCAAGTGCGACCAACGATTCGGGCAGTTCGAGAGCTTGAGGTCTTCAAAGAAGTAAAAGACCAACTTAACTGTGGTGAATTCTCTTAAGGCTATCTAGTTGGTTCTGCGTTTTTGTAGATCTCGCCATGACTTACCTTTTCTAGCGCTTCTTCTGAGCTGAAACTCTCTGACGGCTGCATTATGCTCTTGCAGTGTTTTCGAAAACACATGGGTGCCATCATTTCGGCTCACAAAGTACAAGTAAGGTGAACCATCTGGATTCAGTACAGCCTTTAGCGCCTCTCTACCCGGATTACTTATTGGCCCAACAGGCAAAGCTTTGATCGTGTAGGTGTTGTAAGGTGTCTTGCCCTTAATGTCTTTTTTGCGGATGTTCTTAATGATCTTACCTGTCTCAGCGGCAATACCGTAAATGATTGTCGGGTCACTTTGAAGCCTCATGCCTTTTCGCAATCGATTGTGAAATACCGAAGCAATTCTGGGCCGTTCCTCAGGTGCACCTGTTTCTTTTTCTACAATGCTGGCTAAGGTCACTAATTCGTGTTGGCTCATCTTCGCGCCATCCCAAGACAGCTCATTCCAGACTGCTTGAAATCGCTCTACCATAATTTGAGCGATCTCTCTGGGCGTTGTGTACTTAGTCACGTTATAGGTCTCTGGAAAAAGATACCCCTCTAAACTTGGCAACTCTTTACCAAGCAGGCTTTGAATCAGCTCTTTGTCTTTAAAGTTGGCCAGATTCTCTTCGTATGTACCGTAACCTTTATCTGCAAGTATCTGAGCAATTTCGTAAATATTTTGACCCTCTGGGATCGTAAAGCTCTTGAGCTTACTTTTGCCAGAGCCAAGAATTTTTAGAACCTCAGTTGGAGTCATGCCATCGTTGAGCTCATACTCACCAATGCGAATTTCTTGGGTTACGCCCCTTAGCTTTGAAAACACCTTTAAGTAAGTCGCATTTTTAACCAGCCCTTTTTGCTCGAGCCGCTTTGCAATCTTGGTAAAACTCTCACCTGGTGTGACCTCAAAGTCCATAACCTTCGAACCATTGCCGGGAGGAATTGTTACAAATGAAATGCCCTGCCAACCCAATATTAGAAAGGCAGATAACACGACTAGTACGATCACACTTACAAGGGTTTTCATTATTTTCTCAACCTCACCTACGATTTCGGCTTAAATGTATAATCAACACCAGGCATAACCGCTCCTGCATCAAAAGCACCTGAGTGCTCAATGCTAGAAACCGGAACCGTACAGTAGTTAACAGCAAAGTGAGCAGATGGCCGATCGTTGCCCGACTTGCCCATACCACCAAACGGCAATCTCGAAGAGGCCCCATTAGTTGTACGGTTCCAATTCAGCAGACCTACTCTAGCGCCCAGTTGAGCTTTTTCATACAGTGCCTGATCTTGAGAGAATACTGACATCGATAGGCCAAACCCTGATGAGTTGTTGATGAGCAAAGCTTTGTTGAAATCATCCACTTCGTAAATGCCAACATTCGGGCCAAATATCTCATTGTTCTGAAATACCGACTTCTCATCGAACTCTTTAACCAAAGTAATACTCGGAGTAACGTAGTAGCCCTCTTTATCTAAAGAGAGCGCTTTTCCTCTCATGAGGCTTTCAGAGCCCTCTCGTTTTGCAATCTCTTGGAAGCGAATGTACTTTTCAACAGAGGTCTCATCAATCAAGGGGCCCATAAAAGGGTCTTCTGACCAATGGCCTACAGCTAACTTTTTTGCTGTCTCATAAAAGTTTTCTACGAACTCATCGCGAATATCTTTGTGTACGATCACTTTGCTTGTGCAAGAGCATCTTTGCCCAGCTGTTAGAAATGACCCAATGATAGTTTCATAAACTGCTTTTTCAAGGTCGGCATCCTTCCAAACAACCGTGCTGTTCTTACCACCCATCTCGAGTGCCAAGATTTTCCAATGGTGATGAAGAGTCGCCTGCTTAATCTTGAGTCCCACTTCATAGCTTCCCGTAAACAGAATGCCGTCAACATATTCAGACTCAACAAGTCGCTTGCCCGTTTCGGCTTTACCATGCACCAGATTGAAAACTCCCGGAGGAAACTCGGCTTTTTCATACATCCGAGCCATCCACTGCCCTGTCGCCGGAGTCTTGTCTGATGGCTTGTAAACAACAGTGTTTCCTGTGAGAAGGGCCGGGACAATATGGCCATTGGGCAAATGCATTGGGAAGTTAAACGGCCCAAGAACAGCCATGACGCCTCTAGGCTTATAGCGTATCCAGCCTGTGGCGTGAGGCTGAATGTTCTCAATCTTCTCGTCTTCAACAAGCTTAAGAGAATGTTCGATAGTGATGTTGATTTTAGCGACCAAAGCTCCAGCTTCGGTTCGACCCTCCCAAAGAGGCTTACCTGTCTCGCGCGAAATGCAAACTGCAAGATCTTCTTTGTGAGACTCCATAACAGATTTGAGCTTGTTCATGTATTCAACACGCTTTTCAAGACCAAGCTCTGCCCAAGGCATGAAAGCTGATCTAGCCGCCAAGCATGCTCGGTCGACGTGATTGTTTTGCGATTGAATCTCAATAACTTCATCACTGAGATCAGCTGGGCTGTTTACCTTCCAGGTTTCTTCTGGCTTGTCTGGTCTCAGAAACTTGCCGCCAACAAAATCACCCAAGAATTCATACGTTTCGACTTCAGCCATATTTACTCCTAGTGTTCAAGCGGACAAAAGAACACCTCTTGCCCTTCGCTCAGTTGCAAATTTCTCATCGAGATTTCTGGCAAAACCAATTGATCACCATCTCTCGCACACAAAGTCTCACCAGCAAAAAACTCATTGTCATTCATGTAAGCGACAAAGCCACTGTCTGAAAATTGAGCATTCGTTGATGTTTTTACTTTGTAAGCTCTAGTGTTTTTCACCAAATGAATATCGTCAATGTTCGTCGCGAGGTGAGGCCCACCATCAAAGGGGTCAACCTCTTCTGTGTACTCAAAGCCCAGGCCTTTTAACATGTGCTCTGCAGCCTGTGTCTGCTCAGCCACCCTGCCTACAACCAGGCGTGCCCTAGAATCGAGCAGGGCCATGTAAATATCTTCTTCAGGAAACAGATCTTGAATAAACCGTTTGTTCTGTTGGCTAAGTGCATCGGCCTCAGCGTAAGGCATTCCCGTAAACCGCCTGCCAAGAGATTCCCAGAACTCGCTACGCCCCTCTTCAGTCAATGGGGGAGCCATCTCCGCATGAATCTTCTGACCAAACCGCTCTCTGCGAGTGGCAATGAAAATAAATCGAATCAAGCTGATCTGCCGACCTAACTTTTCAGGTATACGGCGATAGCTACGGTCCACCACCAAACCACCAACTTCAGCCATGCCATCGGTTTCAACTTTAAGCCTCAAAATTTGGTGAATAAAACCAACTCCGAGGTCTTTAGAAAATCTCTCTTTTTTGATGATTTCAAAAGAATAAGCCGGCTTTTCAGGTGTGCCCTTTTTGCCCAGTAGCTGAGAGCTTCCGGCCAAGATACCGTCTTCGAGATCTTCAACGACAAATAGATAATCCGCTTGATCAGTTGAGAGCTCCCCTGCAAACGACTTTTCTGATTTTGTTATCTTGTCGGCAATCACTTTTTTGTCTGACGGTAAGTTTAGAAGGGTGAACTGCTTCGCCAGCTCATTTAGCTGTTTTAAGTCTGATTGCTTCGCGCTCCGCAATAGGTAGTTCATTTGCAAAACCTTTCGATACACTTGGAGTAGAATTCTGTAGCCTTATCTAGTTGAGACAAAAGAACCTTCTCGTTAGGTGCATGTGAGTTGCCGTAACTCACGCCGGGCCCGAACACCAAACACTCGACACCCATTCGACTAAACACACTCGCTTCTGAGGCTGTAGACATAACTTGAGGAACCGTTTGTTCGTCGCTCAACTCTTGTAAAATTGACTGCGCGCCTTTTAGAAAATCAGAGGTCTTTTTAACATGAAAGGCAGGCTTGTAATCTCGCACCCGAAACACCCCACCGACAACCTCACAAGCTTCACCTAACTTCTGCATCCACGCCTTATAGGTTTCATCACTTACTGAGTGTGGCATGCGACAGCTACCCGTCACTCGGATCTGGTCTTCAAAAGTACGAATCATACCGATGTTCATAGTAGGTGTTTCAAGAGGGTCATCAGAGAAGGCTTTAAACTCAGACTCAACCTGTTTTGCCCTCTTAAGAACAGCCGAAATCTTAGGTACAATGGGGTCTCGAAAGCCTGCCACCAGATCGATCTCAAGCACGGCGGTGTCTGGCACTGAATTGAAATTTACCCCACCGTCGAGGTCCATTAATGCTAGGCCAGATGGCAATTGAGTTAAATAATCGAGCATTTTTACAATGGCATTCTCGCCAAGCTGAGGACGGCTTGAATGAGCCGCCTTGCCAGAGAACATTTTGCTTTGAGTGCTCGAGCTCTCCATCAGGTCATGCTCGGTTCTGTAATCTAACTCTTCTTGCGAAAACGGTATTGAGATTTCAACAACCGCAAGCCCTTGACCCGCATGAACCAATTCTAGATCTGTCGGCTCACCGACCAAGGCCATTTTGCAGTTCACAAGTTTTCTTCGCATAAGTTTCACAGCCCCAGCCATGCCACTTTGAGCACCAAAGGTACCTACCAAAACAAATGGTCTGTTGAGCGGCTGATCGAGATACTGTTTAGCTGCGTATAGCTTACAAACAAAGTCGAGCTTCGTGTCTGCGACTCCTAGACCGAAAAGCTCATCGCCATAAATTGTTGCATTAAACGGATTCGATTGGGTCTTCGTCCATTTGCCGAAATTACCAGGCTCTACAGTGTCTAGGTGGGTTTGCATTAGAAGCTCGTCCACGGGCACACTATCGCTCGGCCTGACTAAAACGTTGGTTTGCTCGAGGCCATTCAGGTTCTCTTGCTGAAACTCAACATGAAAGCCCAAGTCTCTTGCAACTGATCCCAAAAACTCTGAGACCTCTCTGTTGCCGTGGCCAGGAGTGCTCTCCAGCCCAATGACTTTACGACAACAGTCTAAGAACTTCATGCAAGCTCCAACACCGACTTTTCAATCGCCTTGCCTGCAGCTTCAATATCTTCGCTTGTCATTACAGCCGGCAAAAGAAATCGCAGCCGGAATGGGCCTTTGCCACAACCGAATGCCATCACTCCGTTTTCAAACATTTTATGCAAAAGCGCCAACATCTTGTCTTTCGAACCGTCGAGCGGTGTTACCGCCACCATTAACCCAAGACCGCCAGCATCAGTGAGTAAACCTTTGCACGTGGTCTCATTGAGTCGATTAAGCATTCCGATAAACTCATCATGAATCTTTTGTATCTTGCCATCGGGGCCCATGTAGCCATCTTTATCTAAGATATCTAGAATCTTTACTCCTGCGGCCATTGAAGACGACGAGCCCGCAAAAGTACCGGCTATCAAACCTGGTTTTGGGTTGTACTCTTCAGTGTAGAGAGTTGCGGCATTTTGTACTGTTTTGGCCACTGTGACGATATCTACGTATTCACCGAAACCCAAAGTGTCGTAAGCAAAGAAGTTACCCGTTCTGGCGAAGGTTTGAATTTCATCAGCCCAAATCGCGATACCGTTCTCTTTGCACAGCTCTAATAACGGAGTGAAATACTCACGACAAGCAACACGGTAGCCACCCTCACCCAACATTGGTTCGAAAACAAATGCAGAAATATCGCCTTTATTTTGATCAATCAGCTCTTTCATTTTCGTCACTGCTCGATCTTTGCCACATGAAGATTGGCACATGTCTGAAAACTTGTTGCAGTAAGGAACCCTCAAAACCTCATCGTAGGTCGGGAGGCCGACACGGTTGTTTGGATTGTCTGTTATTTCAGCCATCATGGTCGTTCGCCCTGCGAATGCCGATTCGAGAGCCATAATCTTTCTAGCCGGTGTGTTTTTCTGTCGCGAGATCTTCAGCGCATTTTCGTTTGCCATCGAGCCAGATGTCGTCACCCAACAATGTCTCAAGCGAGAACCTCTGCTCGCCAGCTCGACGAGTTTCTTTGCGAGATCAAGGTACTCATGATTCGGTTCGAGGTTACCCTGCATGACGACATCGCTCATTGCTCCACGCAAAGAGGCTTTCATAACCTCTGGATGAGAGTGTCCCATGATGTTGATGCCGATGCCGTTAATGAGATCTAGCTTTACGCTGCCATCAATGAGTTCAACGTATGAACCTTTGCCTATACCTGAGCCCACGTACTTAAAGAACAATGGTCGCCCTCGGGTCGCATTAATCTCTTCAGCCACTTCATCAAGCTTTGCTGACATTTCACTATCTGGGCCTTTTATGCCCTGAATGCGGGAGTTGTTATTCGATACCTCCGCGACCAAAGCCTCGATATGTTTTTTTACCTCTGGTGATGCGTACAGATCGTGACCAATAAGGCTTGAAGACATGTGATACTCCTTAAATCTTGATGTGAATTGCAGCTCAGCCTGAGCCCAGATTCTATTTCTAGAAACTGAGTGAATTCCAATATCCACCGGCCCTAGAATGCTACTCTCAGAGACTAAGGAAAACAAGTCACTGCCCAGCTAAGACGACCAATCAAAGTTGCCAATTCAGCTAACAAACTGAGAGGCTTTTATGCACCGAACCTGAAACTTTTTAACGCTCAATTGTGTCTTGAATTCGAGTGAGAATGTAGACAGACCCCATCGCTAGCTCGTAAACTGGAGAGCATGCGTGGCTTCTGTTTTTCAATTCCTGGCAGTCTAATTTTTGTTTTGGCGTTTGCTATAGGCGGGCCTGCGCTTGCACAAGATCTTGAGGCCTACCAAAAAGGCCTAAGCCTATATCAAGAGAAAGACTATGAATCAGCTGCTGAGGCCTTTTCAAAATCACTAGACGCAGACCCGCAGAACCCTTACGTGCTCTACAACTGGGGGCTAAGCCAATACGAGCTTGGTAAAAACGGCTTGGCCTTTGCCGCCTGGCGCAAGGCGTTGAATCTGAAGCCAACTCTTATTTCGGTGAGCCGTGCAATTGATCAACTCATCAAAACCCGACCACTGCCAGGAAGACGTGCACCTCAAGGTCACTGGGAGGTCTTTAGATCAAGCGCATTGATCTATTTGCCAGAAGGTCTACTGGCCGTCGTGACTGCCCTGTTTCTTTGCGCTGGTGGTTGGTTGATGATTCGATTTTTTGCTGAAAGAAAAATCGCAGTCGAAGAAGAATTACCTCTCCCCAATGTTCCTTGGCTTGGAGTCGTGTTTGTCTTGTTTTTCTTAGCTTTTCAAACTTTGAGCCTCGCCAAGTTCTACGAAAGTGGGCGAACTCGAGGCGTCGTGATTGCCGAATCAGTCCCTATGCGATCAGCTCCGTCAGAGACTGGCCCGGAACTTTTTAAAATTGCCGAAGGCGCAGAGGTTATCGTAATTCGAAGAGAAAATGAATGGTTACAGATACGCTACCCCTCAGGCTTAGCAGGTTGGGTGCCGGAGAACTCGGTTTTCCAAACAACAAGTCAGGAAATCTAGATGATTGCAATGTGGGACAACCTGTTTCGAAATAAAGATGCTGCAGCTGAAGTTCGCGAGATCCTGAAGGGCACTTATATTTTTCAAGACCTTAACCAAAAAGAGCTTAAGCTACTCGAGGGAATGGTACACGTTAGAATCTACAAAGTCGGCGAGCCCATTTTTAGGCAGGGTGAGATAGGCGTAGGTGTATACGTTTTAAAAGCCGGCGGTGTTGAAATTTCAATTGAAAACCCAGAACCAAACGCCAACTCTGAGGAGCCTCAAATCACTGTTGTTACCCAGTTAAGAGCTGGCGATTTTTTTGGCGAGCTTTCTCTGGTTGAAGACAACTCTCGCAGAGGAGCCTCAGCTATCGCTACTGAGGAGTCCGTTTTGATAGGCTTCTTTAAGCCTGATCTGTTTGAAATCATTGAAAGAAATCCTTCAATGGGATCAAAGGTTCTGCTGAGGCTGTCTGAAGCTTTAGGACGCAGACTTCGAGTCACGACTGGCAAGGTTCGCGAATTAAATAAAGAAATCAAAAATCTTAAGGTAACTGATGGCCAATAGTCTTCGAAACAAAAGGCTTTTTCTGGTCAATTTGGTAAAGATCATGGCCTTCGTAGGCTGCTTGTTGGGCCTGCTCCTCGTAGTTCTGAAGGTAGAGAACATGCTTTTGTCTTCTCTACTAGCTTTCGTGATTTCTTACCTATTAGGGCCGATTGTAAACTCAATGGAGCGTTGGGGTGTGAATCGAGTTGTCGCAGCCCTATTGTCTTTTGCAGTTGTTGGTCTAATTTTGACCCTGGGGATAGTCGCGGTTTTGCCTCTTGTGATTGAACAAGTTGGCAGCCTCAAACAAGAACTGCCAAAGTATGTCGATGGCCTCACGCGCATCATGACTGATCTTCAGACGAATGCAGAAGCTCTAGTCGGGTCTTACTTCGATATCGACATAGCTAAGCAAGTAGAGTCAGCTGTTGCCCCTTGGACCCAGGCCCTTTTCGAAGATCTTCCTGCCTTTGTAACCAAGTCTATTACAACTCTTTTACTTGCTCCTTTCTTGGCATTTTTCATGATCAAAGACGGCAAGATTTTAACTCGAAATCTATTAAACCTTGTGCCCAACTCCATTTTTGAGCCGACCCTTAACCTCTACCATCAAATCAATGAGCAAATGGGTCACTTCGTTCGCGCTCGACTTCTTGAGGCCCTGATTGTCGGAATCGTCACCTGGATCGGCTTATTCATTATTGAGTTTCCATTTGCGACGATCCTGGCTCTTTTCGCAGCCCTAACCAATTTGATCCCTTATATTGGGCCAATAATCGGGGCAATTCCTGCTCTTGCGATTGCCATAATCAACGGAGAATCAAACTTCGGGCTGTTTCTGGTTGGGTCCGTTTATCTTACAGCCCAACTGATTGACGCAGCCTTTATTCTGCCAGTCGTGGTAGCTAAAATCGTCGACCTACACCCTATCACGGTTGTGGTTTCAATCATGGCAGGTGCTCAGGTTTTAGGGGTCGTGGGAATGCTCATTTCGATTCCTGTAGCCAGTATCTTGAAGGTCACGGTCAGCACGGTCTACAGGCACCTTACTGACTACCGTGAGGTGTAAAATCTGCTAAATCGCCCATGGCAGTGCACGGCAGAGCGTTCACTTTGACTTTGCCGAGGCAAAGTCATTAGACTGTTGCGGTGATGATAAGACTAGTCTCTAATTTGCTCATTTTTGCTGTATTTCTAGTAGGTTGCGCCTCTAGTGAGAAGATTGACCCCAACACTGCAGAGGGGGCATACAAGCTCGGTGCCTCGTATGCTGATGATGAGCGTTTTGAAGAGGCGATTGCCCAATTTTCAACTGTGAAAAATAAATTCCCTTACAGCCGCTTTGCAACCGAAGCTGAGCTGAAGATTGCAGACATTCAGTTTGAACGAGAGTTCTATATCGAGGCTCAAAATGCCTACCAGATTTTTAAAGAACTTCACCCTCGGCATCCTAAATCGGCCTATGTGACGTACCAACTAGCAATGAGCTTCTTTAATCAGTTACCAAGTACCATTGATCGTGACTTGTCTTTGGCAGATCAAGCAATTCTTTACTTTGAAGAGGTGATGAACTCGTACCAAACGAGCAAATACGTAAAAAAGGCAAAAGAGAAGAGAAAAAAATCGAAACAAATGCTTGCAGAAAAGATTCTTTATGTCGCCGATTTCTATTTTATTCGAGATATTTTTGATTCTGCGCTTGGCCGTTATGAACAACTATTGAGAGAATATCCAGGAATTGGGTACAATGATCGAGCTTTATACGGGGCTGTGATCAGCGCCGACAAGATCAAAGACAAAAAGAAGAGAGAGTTTTACCTCAGCAATCTGAGAGAGAACTTTCCAAAGTCGCAATGGACGGCAAAAGCAAATGAGGAGCTAAAGTGAGTGAAGAAATAGATCATGAAGACCTATTGAATGAAGCTCGTGAGCACTTTCAAGTTGGTGAGCTCAAAAAAGCAGAACCTTTGATTAATCAACTCATTCTGGGTGGCTTCAAATCAGCAGAAGTGTTTCATATGTTGGGCACCCTTCTCTACGATCAGGGCAAATTCTCTAAGGCAATTAGATCATTTCGCCGAGCTCTTGAATTGGACCCATCGTTCACAGATGCCAGCATTGGTTTAAGCATCATCTTAAACGATCTTGGTCGCTATGATGAGGGCAAAAAGGTATTTGAAGAAGCACAGCTCATGCTGGCCCATAACAAAGCCAAAGATGACCCCTACATGAATGAAAAACTAGCACTTAAGCATGACGAGCTGGGCGAGCTGTATGCGCAGTTCAAAAGAGTGCCCGAGGCCATTTTGCAATATGAATCAGCCCTCGAGCTGTCTGCGAGAAAGCCTGAACTCACAATGAAGATTGTTGACTGCCACATGAAACTTGATGATTCAGATACCGCAATAGACAGAATACAAAGCCTTCTTGAAGAGTACCCAAAGTATGTGGGTGCGAAAAACCGCTTGGCCAACATCTACTACCAACTTGGCCGTATACCTGACGCGATTGAAGTTTGGGAAGAGGTTCTGAGAATTGACGAAAACAATACCGAAGCCAAAAGACAATTGGCTAAAGTTGAAAACATCGAAGTTATGCCTTCAGACGAGCTAACTCTATAGGGGAGAAAAATATGTCTCAAATGCGCGTAGGAATGATTCCTTGGATTACAGACGACGAGATTCAGGGTTTGGTTGCCAACTTGGCAAAAGAAATTGAGATGGATTATCACGGCAAAAGCCTTGTCATGATTTGCCCACTAAAAGGCTCGGTATTTTTCTTCTCAGATCTTGTGAGAAAAATAAACCTTCCACAAGAGATTGATTTTGTGCATGTGACATCGCCTAAAGGCGAAGGCTGCAGAATTTTGAAGGATCTTACAATCGACATACAAGACAAACATGTCATCATCGTTGAAGAGATCATTGATGCAGGTCGTACCCTGAGCTTTTTGAAGTCGAGAATCAATGCCTCTCACCCAGCAAGCCTGAAGGTGTGTGCACTTCTCGACAAGCCAGCCAGAAGAGAACTGCCGATCTCACCTGACTACGTCGGCAAGACCATTGAAGATAGATTTGTCATCGGCTACGGGATGGATTCAGAAGAAATCGGGCGAAATTACAAAGACATTTACAACTACGCCCAATAGTTTCAGTTTGTTTTTTATAGGGTCTTAAGCTCGCTTCTAAGTAGCTTGACCCTTCTCAGTGCTCTTCTATTTTCAGAGGAGAGCACAACCTCACTTAGGCAATCTTCAATAACTTTCTTTGCCTCTGACGTCTTGTTCATTGCCTTTAAAATCTTAGCTCTCTGAAGGCTAGCATCTAGCCAAGAATCACCATAAGAATACTTCAATGCTTGTGAATTGAACTTTAACGCTGCCTTGAACTTTTTTGATCCTTTTAGAAGCGAAGCCTTCTTGTAATAGAATGTCGAATCAAAAGGAAAGTCTTCTATCAAAGACTCTACCAGCTGCATACTTTCTGTGGTGCTACCTGGCTCTAGGCAGTAAGAAGTGTAAATTCTCGAAGCCCTAGACTTGTCTTTTAGCGGCGACAGCTTGGCCATCTCAGTAAACCTATCTCGGCAGGTTTTAAAGTACTCAGAGGCGTTCTCGGCCCCTCTCATCTTCGCCAAATCTCCCAGGTTCCACGCGTAGAGGGCTTGTGAATAAAGCTGCTCTGCCTCTGATTTTTTAGACCAATCTTTATCTTTGATGTCTTTCGAGCGAGCAGCCATTTTCTCTGCAAGTTGATTGCAGTCTTCTTTTGCAATTAGTCGGTCCGGGCTGTCTTGTTTTTCTTCAGCTTCACCACCCGGAGGCACCGCTGCAGCAGAACACTCCGCCTCAACAAGAGAATTGTAAACCCAATCTGTTTCGTCCCATCTTGGAGTAGCAAGAATTGATTTCTTCACCTTGGTCATCTGAGCCTTTAGATCACTGTCATCTGCGAGCGTCTTTGTGCCATAAGAGATGTTTTGGTAAGTGGCACGGGCGATTCTGCCTTTGTACTTCTCTGGGTCCAGATCAATTAGCATTCTTACCAAGTCGTCCTGAATAAACCTGCCATAGTTGTAGCGCGAGTACCTCTCAACATCTCTTTCGATCTCTTCTTCAGATAAAAATGCATCGAGCACGCTTCTCGAAAACGTCTTCTTGGCACGCGCCAGGAGTCGTTCTTTCACATCAGAAATAGAGTCAGACGGGTCTTCATAGGCCAACTCGAACCATTTTTTGAAGTCACTCAAAAACATATAGCTCGACTTGAGATCAAGAATCTCAAGGTCTGAGTTCATTGCATAAAAGGTCGGATAAACTGGTGAATCTAGTAGGTCTCGCCATTGATTGGCCATGTTGCTGTCACCATCTACGTAGACAAGAAGGTAGTCTTTGGTCAGCTCTTTGAAGCCATCTTGGCTTGTCATAAATTCTTTTAGCATATTGCAAGGTGGGCACCATTCAGTGCTTACTAAAACTAAAACCCCCTTCTCGCCTTTGAGAACAGCCTTAGCTTCGGCCGGAGCCAAAACCTTAAAGCCTGACAACAGTAGAGACTTCTGCTCCTTTTGCATCTTGAGTGTTTTATCTGTGACCGGCATCAACAGTCGTGCACCCTGAGCTTTGGCCTTTTGAACACTCACATCAACGTACTCTTGTTTGCAGTAGTTTTTGTCATTATCACACACACTAACAGTCACTTTAGAGTCGCCTGCTTGTCGGTACTGACACACTACTTTTCGAGCCGTGGTCTCGATGTTGCCAGCTCGGCCACAATCTTGAGGGGCCTCGAGATTGAAGTGATGATTTTCGATTGGCTTAAGTTCAACGTGCTCATTCACTAAGGGTGACGTGACATCGACTGTAACTAGAGTCTGCTTCACAGCCTCTTTGTTAGCCTCTGGAGACGCTGCACTCAGCAGCTCAACTTGCAAAACCAACACAAGCAAAATCGCTATTGGTAGAATTTTATTTCTCATAGATCGTCTCCTTTTACTGAAACTCAGGGATCAGAAGAATACTTGTAAATCTAGAGAGGTGCCATCAATTCTTGGGTTCTCTCTCGACGCAAAGACCGTGAGGTATTCGAGACCGGCAGCATAAACCAGGCCCGTTTGATTCACAGACAATTTCAATGGCTGATATCTCAGTCCTAATCTACCAGTTTCTCGTGTGAATGCTGAACCCTCTTCTAGCCGCCTGTAGCTCTCTCTGTCGAATACAGTTCCTTCAAAATAGTCACTGTACTTTCTAAAATACTCATACCCCGCAGTCATCCAGACACTGCTCCAGATTCTAGCCGAACTATTGATACGGCCAAGAATGTGATCCCCAAGATCTCGAGTGACATTTGGGTCGACGCCCCAAAACCAGCGGCTGTCATTTTGATTCGGTACTCGAGCTTCAACTTCATCACGCAGTGAGGTCGTATAACCCAAAACTCCGGTCAGCAAGAAGGACCGCATCGGTTGCCAATCAAGAAGAGCGTCAGCCCCAAGACTCATACTACTACTTTCAGGCCCCACCGGGATCGGCTGGTAGGCACGACCGTTACCCGCAGCTGGTAACATGAACCGATTTCTAACAGCGAGCAACCATGACCTCTCTTGCCAGACCTGAACCTGACTCAACAACTCAACATTACCGAGCCCAGTGTATGTCAGTTCATCTTCCAGACTGTCCCAGCCCATGTCTTCGATGAGTTCACCAAACTTTTGAGTCGTAAGCTTGCCTCTGGCCGCTCGATTCAAAAGAGCAACGTCACCCTCTAACTGGTTACTCAGATCTTCTGTTTCGACCGATACACGAGTCGTTGCATTTACAACCGGTATGCTGAACCCAAGCATCCAATGTGGAGTCAGGCTATGGGCCCAGCGAATTTGAGTTTCTGAGTAATCTCTTTCTATATTGAGAAAGGCTTCTGAAATTATCTGATCAAGATCAACTCCGTTAGACTGGGCAGTACTCAACAAAGATTCGTTTGCCCCGGTTTGCCTTAAGACTTCACCCAGGCTTTGTTTGTAACTCAGCCTCTGAAGGCCATTTGAGCCAAAACCGGCCGAATCAGTGGAAGCACTCTGACTCTCTGACCTCTGCCCACGCACTTCGAGTGAGGTCTTACCCACGGGCAGTATGCGAGCATGATCCCAAGCTGAAGAGCCCCACCTGATACCCTCAAAAGCATAGGAGCTAGTCGGCAGAACAACTACTAACAGTAAAGAAATAAGTTTTAAGAGAGTTCTACTCACCGGATGTACCTGTCTAATTTTTAGCCTGTAAAAAGAGGACGTTCAGAAATTATACAGATATGATGCGCCGGTCAAATAGGCACCGGCTGGATGAAGATTTTGCCAGCGCCGACAAGGCTTTAAGCAGCAAAAATTAGAATGAAATCAGAAATTTATGTGTTTACTAGTACGTTGACCACGAAGAATATAACCACGGAACCAACGAAAAGCAGTACAAAGTGATTGTGAAACACTTCTCCCCCCTAACCCACTTTCATTGCACCAAGTCTAACTCTCGCTGTCAACAATTACCCTTTTGTTTCTACACACTTAGTGCGTAGCAATGATCTAGACGATCGTCCCCACAAGATCATAATCATGGGCATCTGTGATTTTCACTTGCACAATTTCGCCAACATTGGCCTGACCATCATTGATATAAGTCACCCCGTCAATGTCAGGCGCTTGCCCAAAGTACCGACCGACAAGCAGAAGTTCCGTCTCTTCGCTGTAGCCTTCAACTAATACCGATACCGTCTTGCCAATCATGTCTTGGTGCTTTTGAAAACTGATCTGCTGCTGCAAAGCCATTAAGCGATCATGGCGCTCTTTCTTCACCTCATCAGCAACCTGATTGGGAAGACTCGCAGCCTTTGTGTCCTCTTCTTGGCTGTACATAAAGCAACCCACACGATCAAATTTTTGCTCTTCAATAAAACCAAGAAGCTCTTCAAACGCCTCTTCTGTTTCACCCGGGAACCCAACTATAAACTGAGTGCGAACAATCGCATCAGGGATCTGTGTCCTTATTTCTCCCAATGCGGCTTCGACCTCAGCCCTTGTCATTCTTCTGTTCATCAACTTCAACATACGATCGTTAATGTGTTGAAGCGGCATATCGAAATAGTTCACAAGGTTTGGTCTTTGCCGAATCAGGCTTACGACTTTTTCATCAATGCCGTCTGGGTAGAGATACAACACTCTGATCCAATCGGCATTCGACTCGGTCGAGAGTCGATCCAACAGTTCGTATGGCGACTCTTTAGCTTCTGCATTCTTCTTCTTAAGATCCCAACCATAGTCAGTAAAGTCGTGAGAGATAACGATGAGCTCTCTAACCCCGCCCGCGGTGAGAAGCTTACCTTCACTGATAACACCATCTAGAGTACGTGATTGCAGGTTTCCTCTAATTAGGGGAATTGCACAGAAGGCGCACCTTTTTTTACACCCCTCGGAGATCTTCAAATAAGCACGGTGTCTGGGCTGAGAATTGATTCTTGGAGTAGAGTCCTCTTGTAAATAAGTTGGCAAGTGAAAGAACTTCTTCTCTGTGCTGCCAGCCTTTTTGTCTTCGAGAATCTTAGAAATGTTTTGAAATTGGCCAGAGCCAATAAACACATCTGCCTCAGGCAAAGACTCGACAAGCTCATCTTTGTATCTTTGAGTTAAACAGCCTGCGACAACCAAGTTTTTTAGCTTACCTGATTGTTTCATTTCAGACATGTTCAAAATGGTTTCAATAGACTCTTGCTTTGAATCTTCAATAAACCCGCATGTATTAACAATCACGGTCTCGGCTTCGTCAGCATTTTCTACTACTTTGTAACCATCAGCAGATAGAGAGCCCAGCATGATCTCTGTGTCTACCAAGTTTTTGGGACATCCCAAACTCACGAAATGGACATTCTTTTTTTCTTGCTGCTCAGTCTTCACGATACTTTTCCTTGTTCAACGAAAGAGCCATCTGCTTGCGACTGTTTAGAACTCTTCTTTCGGTAACGAATCGACCCATTCTTTTGTGTCGGGTCAACAACTTCAGCGCCTTTAGGTGGCACGTAATTGAAATCTTTGTCTGGAACCTTGGCCTTAAACTTTGTGACTCCAAAATCGTAGGTCACCAAGTTTTCACTGTCGTCTGTGTAACTCAGGCTTAAGATTCGCCCCTCTTCTTCTTGTATAACAATTTTCAAATCAGAATACTCAGAATCAGAGCTTTTGGGTTGGTAGGCATAAGTGCGGCTTTCTTTCTCACCCGAAACTTTCAGTAGCTGAAATGCCTTTAGCTCACTACCCTCAGCAAACAAAATTGATAAAATCGCAGACGCCTTGGCATCTTCTGTAAGAGGAAACTTCGTGACGTTAACACTCGCCTCGCCTTCAAAGCTCAATGCACTTTGTTCGATCCAGATGTGCTTACCATCAACTACCATCAACGACTTGTCTGGCTTGCTAATCTCTAGCCTGAGTTTGTCTTTCTTTATCTTAAGTAAACCCTCTGAAACTTTCTCAGTTGCTAGCAGTTCACTTTTTAAGAGCTTCCGCAACTTGATCTTTATGGGGCCCTTTTTCTTGTACTTCTGTAGCAAATCTCGAACGGGCTTGTCGTCACCCTTTGGCAGGGTCTCCTTGACCAAGCCTGTTGCTCCCGACACGAATGCCGCACTCAATACTAAGGAAATCATTAATCTAATCACAAGCTTACCTCATTTTGACGCACTATACCTTAGGGCGACTGAGTTGGCAACTTTGTAGGCAAATACCAATTGCCTTCAGATGGCCCTTATTCACCCCTACCGACTCCGAAACGGGGCCGGTAGGCGATGCAAAAGACCTCAGGTAGTAGGCCTCTGTCAATCAGCTTTAGCGTGGCCATTGCAGTAGATCCTGTGGTTACCACATCATCACAAAAGTAGATCGGACGAGTTTTCAGTAAGCTCTCAATTCCCTCTATCTGACCGGGAATCAGCCTATGTTGAGCCACACGACGCTCAGATCGACTCTTAGACTTCTGGCTTCTCTTTGGCCCTTGTTGAGTTATGTTGTCCGTTAGTCTAAGCACGCAGGCTCTCCCCGTCTGCGACAAAGCCCAGGCCCAAGTTTCGGCGTGGTCTTGTTGCCGACCGGGTGCCGGCAACAGGACAGGCATTAAAGTGCGAAGGGAGCCCCCCGCATTAGCAATATCAGGGTTTCTAATAATGAATTGTCTCGCCAACCAGAGATAGACATTCGGGTACCCACCGTCTTTCAAAGCGTAGATCAAACTCGGGATGATCTCTAGACAGGTTTGATCCCACAAAAAAAGAGAGCGAACCCTTAGGCCAGATTGGAAGCTTGTATGCAAAGAGTCCGATTTCGCTAGCTCGTGAGAGATAGCTTCCAAGCAAACTCGACAGAACACCGAACCAGGCTGAGTTACTGATTTACATGTGGGGCAGTTGGCCCAGCCGCGTGACAAAAGGCTTCTAACAAAAGCTCTCATAGTGCACGTTAATCAAAAGATCGTGCCAGCCCTGTAAAAACTCGTCGCAGCTTCACGGCTAACAAATCCGACGATCGAACGCGCTAGAGAGAGGCTAACCTCGAAAAAGCAGGCTTTCTAAATTGAGCCATCCAAGTCAAAACTCTGAGACATGTTCACAATGTTGGTCTTCTTTAAAAATACCAACCCCTCGGGCATCTCTCTAATGTCTTGAAGCTCTAATTCACTCATCACCATCACTAGGCGATTCGTGCCGCTTTGATCTTGTCTTAGGTACTCAAACAAACTGGTTCGCGTTTTATCACTCATTGAATTGAAAGGAACTTTCATAAACACTGTGGTTCCTTGTGGCAACGAACCCGGGCCTTTTCTTAGTAGCATTCTCAGCATCGAATTGAACTTTTCGCTATCTAGATCAGAGAAGACCTCTTCGGTTTGATCGGCTTTGATCCAAACCGTATTTAGCCCATCTGAAAACGAATCTTTATCTGAGAACAAGTTAGCCAAAGAATCAAAAAGCCCGACAAGAAAACTCTTAGAGTTACTATCAGAAGCGCCATCATTGTATGAACGAAGGTAAACGTATGGGTCCTTATAGTAATCGTAGTAAGTCGTAAGTTCTTTCACGAAAGATCTCGGCGTTTTGCTTTGGAGGAAGAAGTCTTGCAACGATCGGATTCTCTACTGCCTGTACAACCATCTTCTTAACTGTCGATTTTGGCAGATATTCACTTGGCTCTAGGGTTCTAGAATTCATCTTTGCAGCCTGAGCCGCACCCACTACTATCAAAGCCAAAGCGCCCGCAGCTACCAATGATCGTGACATCACTTACTCCTTTTAGTTTTCTTCCTTGCCCATTTGGTAAGCTTATTGATGCAATAGGTCAAGAGATACTGGCAGACCCCGAAGCCTTTGCAGAGTTGTATTTTGCCAGCATTTACAGACACTTAAGGCTTTCCGGGGGCTGAGCCTAGTTGTTGTGGTAGGGCAAACCCTTGATGATCGTGACACCTCTATAAATCTGCTCGAACGCGACCGTCTTGGCCAAGTGATGATTCATTGTTAGAGCCGAAAATGACCAACACTGTGTGAACTTACTCTTAAATTGGTCGTCGACTCCAAAAGCACCTCCAATAAAAAAGCTCAAACGCCGGCTTGATTCGATGTGCTTTTTTAGGGTGTCTGAAAACTCGATTGAAGAGCTGAACCTTTGACCTTTTTCATCAAACAAAATGTTGATGTCTTGTGGATCGATCTTTTCAACCAGAAGAACTGATTCATCATGCTTTTTTTGATTCGAAGCTGCTCGAGAGTGAGACTTTGCTTTGAGGGCCAACACTTCGAACTGGCCAAAAGCTTTGAGCTTCTTGGCATAGAGAGACTCAGCCATCTCAGCCCAAGGCTCTTTTGATGACTGAATGTAGATCAAACGAAGTTTCATTTTTGCAATTAATTGCTTGGACCAGACTGTGGCACTGTCATTCGCTTTGCATCTTTCCAAAGCTCTTCAAGCCTGTATTCCATTCTAACGTAGTCGTAAAACAAATGAATAATGGTGGCACCGTAATCTAAGAGCACCCAACGCCCTTCTCTCATGCCCTCGATGTTTTGCGGGTAAACGCCGTATTTAGTTTTCACTTCTCTAACAAGCGCCTGAGCCATTGCTGAGGTTTGCTTTGTGCTCGTTCCAGAAGTGATGACTGTGTATTCAGACGGAAAGTCTAACTCGCTCAAGTCAAAAGCCATAACATTGATAGATTTTCTACTCTCTAGGTAACCTGCACAGAACTCAGTGAATTTATCAAAAGCACCAATTCGAGCGCTCACAGCTTCATACAAACCTTGCTCTCGAATAAAATCTTTAACCTGGTCAGGCACAAGACCAGTTACTGGCTTCTTGTCGCGAAGAAGTTTTCTTACCTCAGTGGCTGAGACTTCAACATCCTCGAGTTGCACGAAATTAATTGTATTGCCGTTTTTCAATAAAGCCTGCTCACCGTCATGGTCTTCAACAAGTTCTACCAAACCTGGAGGATACTCAGACAAACCCGCTGGCAAGTCTGAACCTGGCCTCGAAGTTACTATGAGGTTTACATGTTTTAAGATTTCAGCAAAGTCTTTCCATCGATCAAAGCTCCCAAACTGGTCCATACCCACAATTAGAGAGTACTTTTCACCTTCGCTTCGATCAGCAATCGATTTGATCGTATCTACGGTGTAACTCACACCTTCTCGTTTGATCTCTCTATCGTCTACAACCAACAGGTCGGAGTAGTTGCCAAGCCCTCTTTTCACCATCTCAAGGCGCTGCTCTGGAGACGGGCCGTCTGTTTGATCACGAAAAGGGCTTTGAAAGGCCGGAATGACGTGAATCTTTTCAAGCTCCATCTCGCCTGCAACCGTGATCATGCTGTTTATATGCCCCATGTGTAGTGGGTCAAAAGTTCCACCAAATAAGCCAATATTCTTCACGGGGTCTCCTCTTCAACACTATCAGTACTATTTTGCAGAGCAAATTCGGCCATCTTGTTTACCAAGTCGCCAAGACCTCTTCTAGTAGCTGCTGAAATCAACAAAAACGATATGTCTTCTTTTATAAAACTCATCTTAACTTCATCCAAGCGCTTCTCATCAACAGCGTCTATTTTATTGAGAACAACCAACTCTGGACGCTTATCGAGAGGCTCGAACTCGGAAGAAGTTTGATTTTCAGAGGCATACTTCTCAAGTTCACCTCGAATTTCTTTGTAAGCCTCAATCGGTTCAAGCTCGTTGAACTCACTTACATCTACTAGATGAACAAAAGCACGAGTTCTTTCGATGTGCTTCAAAAATTGAATCCCTAGCCCCACGCCTTCACTGGCTCCCCTGATCAAACCCGGAATATCAGCGAGCACAAAACTATCGAAATCTCCATGCCTCACTACGCCCAGGTTTGGCGTCAGAGTCGTAAATGGATAGTCTGCAATCTTTGGCTTTGATGCTGAAACCGCTGAAATCAAAGTCGATTTGCCTGCATTGGGCCTACCGACCAAGCCGATGTCAGCCATCAATTTCAGTTCAAGTCGAAGTTCTCTCTCCTCACCTGGCAGACCTTTTTGTGCTTTCTCGGGTGCTTGCTGAACACTCGACTTATAGAAAGTGTTGCCCTTGCCCCCTTTACCACCCTTCAGAAACAAGAACTCTCCCTCGGCCCCCATGTCTCTGATCAGGTTTTCTTCATCATCTTTTATTAATGTACCTGGAGGAACTTTAATAACGGCGTCTTTACCAGACTTGCCTTGTTTATGCTGACCGGCTCCCGGTTTGCCGTTCTCAGCGAAATACCTTTTTGTGAATTGAAAGTTGAGCAAGCTATTCAGACGATCATCGACTTCAAATAGCACTGAGCCACCATCGCCGCCGTCACCCCCATCTGGGCCTCCTCGAGGAACCTTGGCCTCTCGACGAAAGCTCACCGCACCGGGGCCACCTTTGCCCGAAGCCACTGTGATTTTCACTTCATCGATAAACTTCACGATCTCTCCTCTTAGTTCTCGTCGACAATTTCTTCTTCAATCTTCATCTCACGATATGTAAGCTAGCTAGCCAGATAGCACCTGTGCTTCAAAAAAAAAGTCTCGCAACCCCTGCGAGACTCTCTTTATCTCCGAACCGTAGCCAACGGTCAGAGCAGATTTACCAACTCCGTGGCAAAAACCCAGAAGCTAAATTAAACAGCTTTCGGGTAAACGCTAATCTTCAATCTTTTCTTATCAAGACGTTCGAACTTCACTTGGCCATCGATCACAGAAAAGATTGTGTGGTCTCTGCCCATTTTCACGTTGTTACCTGGGTGAAACTTCGTGCCTCTTTGGCGAACAATGATCATTCCAGGTTTAACTGCTTGACCACCAAATCGCTTAACGCCCAAGCGCTTACTCTGTGAATCTCTTCCGTTCTTAGTACTACCTGCTGCTTTCTTCGAAGCCATTCTGCAACTCCCTTATTCTTTCAGCCTACGACTTCTTTGTCGCTTTTTTGGTGGTTTTCTTAGCGGCTTTTTTTGCTGTCTTTTTCTTAGCTGTTTTCTTTTTAGCCGTTGTCTTCTTCGCAGCTGCTTTCTTAGCTACTTTCTTTTTAGCGGTCTTCTTCTTAGCCGTTTTCTTTTTGGCTGTTGGCTTGGCGCCAGCAGCTTTGGCCATAGCTTTCTCTTCTTGCTTTTTGGCCATCAAAACTAGCTTTTTCTCAGGATCGTAAACCTGAGCTTCGCTATCGGCTTTAGTAGTTTCACCTTCTGGCGAAGTGATTGATTTCACAAAAATCTCTGTAAAATACTGACGGTGCCCCTGCATTCTGCGGTAGCCCTGTCTTCTTTTCTTTTTGAAAACCGTCACTTTAGGTGATTTTTGCTGCTTTGTTACCACTACAGTAACTTTGGCATCTTTAAGCATTGGCTCACCAAAGAATGTCTTGTCGCCACCGACAACCATAACATCAGTAAGATCGAGCTCTGCTCCCAAATCACCGTCGAATCTCTCAACTCTCAAATACTCACCAGGCTCAACCCGATATTGTTTACCGCCCGTGCGAATGATGGCGTACATTTCTACCTCCACATAGGAAATCTCAGAAACACAGATAACTGCCACGACGCGACAGCTCTGTCAATTGTTTGGGCTGTTTTTTAAGCAGTTTAGACCCTGCGGTGAGCAGTGTCCCCAGATGATCCCTGGGCCCGCAGTAGGCCCTTATTCACCCATCTGAGGGTAGATTATGTAACTATTTCAAAGCATTATTTGCCGAACAGACTCTTCAGGGCATCTACGGTCTTTTGCTTTGAGCCCTCACTGGCGGTAGTTCGACGAACATCGCCACCATAGATCTCA
>JABSOQ010000051.1:2617-23579 GCA_013216195.1 Bdellovibrionales bacterium | reverse complement strand
CTTTCACAATTTGGGTGACAATTCTGGGCGTGCAGAGGGGTTTCAGCTAAATGCGCTTAATTGTTTAGTTTAATTGCCCGAGCTGCACCCGACCGAGGTCTGGTGAATCAGCTTGGTTAAATGGCTCTTTGCTTGTTTAAAGCAGTGAAACTTCTTACCGTAAAGATATGAAAACTCTGACCATTTTGCTTTGCCTTTTGTTCGTGGGTTGCTCGCAAAGTCGCAAGCAAAAAACTGTCGCGACTCAACCTGCTGCCGATTGGCAGAGAGTCGATTGGCCGAATCAGTTTGTCGACAACGCTGGCCGTGCGAGCTTAATTCGTGCCATTGATTTGCACTTAGCTTATTGGTCTCGCCGTTCGACAAAAGTCATCAGTTTGGGAGGCTTTCGCTACTCTGGCTCTGACTACTTGAGCGCTCTCAAAACCGCGAAGTCGAGATTGAAGGCCGGTCGTAGTGTGAGTGAAACCTTCACTCAGCTGTTCGAG
Organism: Bdellovibrionales bacterium; assembly: GCA_013216195.1. Taxonomy (GTDB): domain Bacteria; phylum Bdellovibrionota; class Bdellovibrionia; order Bdellovibrionales; family UBA1609; genus JABSOQ01. Next base: position 23,091 of record JABSOQ010000051.1, on the reverse strand, counting down.
GTTGTTGCAAGGGCCGAGCAAGGGGCCGAATACAGAGCTTTGCTCACCAGTTATTATGAACCCGTCATTCAAGCCTCCAAGTTTCGAAATGAACGTTTTTTTCAGCCGCTGTATGAAAAGCCTGACAGCCTAGTGTCGGTCTCGCTCAAGAGCTATGAGAGAGTGTTTCCGAGATGGAGTTTGTGGCAGGTACCGGCCCCAAATCGTATGCGGGGTCGGCTCACTGATGGCAACACCGTTGTTCCCTTTTACTCTCGCAAACAGATCGACACGCAAGGCCTGCTAACGGGTCAGGCGAAAGTGATCGGTTATGTTGACCCAGTAGATGCTTTTTTTCTGCAGATACAAGGCTCTGGGTCGCTTCGCTTTGGCGCTGACAAAATGCAAACCGTTAGCTACGCCAACCAGAATGGTCATGACTATTTCGCCATCGGAAGAGCTCTGTTAAACGTGATACCACGAGAGAAAATGTCGATGGCTGCCATTCGAGAAGCCTTGATGGCGATGGAGCCTCGTCAACGCTATGAGTTCATGAACCTCAACCCGAGTTACGTGTTTTTCCGCAAGCTAAAGGGGAGAGGGCAGACCAGCTTGGGCACTGAAGTGGTAGATGGTCGAACTCTGGCCTCTGACCCGAAGTCGTACCCAAGGGGTCATTTTTCACTTTTGCAATTTCGGGTGAAAGGTTTGGGTTTAAAAATCAAAGATGTGGCCTCACAAGTGGTGGTTCACCAAGACACAGGAGGGGCGATCAAAGGGGCTCTGCGTGCCGATTTGTTTTGGGGCCGTGGTGCTGAGGCTGAATCTATTGCAGGTAAGGTTAAAAACCCGGCGAGAATCTTTGTGTTAGTTCCCAAACCGGCATCCGGTCTTGAATAGTCATTGAAGAAGCAATGCGTCTTAAGCCATAATTCCGGCTCGTTATTTGAGAAAGCGAGGAGGAAGTCTCATGTCAGAATCACAATCAGTTGATCGAGCGCAATTGAGTTCTCAAGCCGAAGCCATGAAGCCTGTGCTAGAGAAGGTCTACTCTCAGCTTCGGCAATTCGCGAATGATGGAGACCGTGATTGGTACATTAGCTTGGTTTACGAGAGGCGCGCTACAGCCTCAGCGAGGGCCAATAACAAAAAGACAGCTTTAGATGAAGACTTGAATGAAGGTTTGGTCTTGAGAGTTTACGATGGTTCGACCATGTACGAAGAGGCTTGTGACCAAATGGGTGAGTCAGAGCTATTGGCAAAGGCTGAGCGACTTGCAGGCCGAGTGATGGTGAACAGTGTAGAGGGTGGCGATAGCCTGAGGCCTTACTCCTCACCGAGTTGGAGCGATAGGCTGCAGGCGGAACTTGATCCTGAGATTACAAGCCAAATTCCACAAGATGTGGATTCTGAAACATGGGTGAACTTCGGCACAAGATGGGGGCAAGGTTACTGGGGCTCGAGTGCTGAGATCTTACAGCATGCCCAATCTGTTTTGTCAGAGCTTAGTCAGCGTCACGATGACTTGCCAGATTCATCCTCGGCTAAGGGTGCACAGATGCTCACTTCGATTGTTAGCTCTGAGGTTGTCGAGTATCTGTTCGTTGATGAAAGTGTTAAAATGGCTCAGACTCTGACCCGAGACCGAGTCGTAGCCTTTGCTCTGAAAGATGGGCAACGAGGAGTTGTGATCAAAGGTGGGCTTGGAGGTCTTGAGACCACTCGCCTCATGGAGTCTGACTACGAAGAGGTCTTCGACAACTTGCAAATGGTCATGGACTCTGAGCCTCTAAAACCAGGTCGTTACAAGTTGCTCATGCACCCAGCGATTTCAGGCGTGTTTGCTCATGAGGCTTTTGGTCACACCCAAGAGGGAGACACTTGGGCGAGGGGTCGGTCTAAAGCCAAAATGCTATTTGAAAACAAAATCAAAGTTGGCAATGAACATTCAAACATTTTGAACAACCCAGCTGTGTTCAAAAACGGCAATGACGATTTTGCCGGTTGGGGCAGCTATTACTTCGATGAAGAGGGTTGGTTGGCGCAGAGCAATTACTTGGTAAAAGACGGTGTTTTGCAAGCGCCGATGACCAATTTGACATCGTCTCTCAGGCTGAATGTTCCTCGAACAGCAAATGGCAAACGCGAATCTTGGACAAATGCCATCTACACAAGACAGACCAACACTTATTTTGAGGAGGGAGACCTCACCTTTGACGAGCTGTTGGGCAAGATCGATTACGGGTTTTTGGCCACCGTGCCTTATGGCGGAATGGAAGACCCAAAAGGCATGGGCATTCAAGTCGGCATTCAGTTTTTGCAAGAGGTTCAAGATGGCAAACTAACTGGTAAGGTATTTAAGGGGCCAGCAGGAGGCTCTATTCAGATGACCGGTTATGTGCCCGATTATCTCAATGCCATTATGGGTAAAACAAAGATCGATGCATTCGAAAATCATCAAGGCGAGGAGGAGCCCACTCACCCGTGGAATGAGGCTGGTGGTTGTGGCAAGTACCATAAAGAGAGTGTGGTTGCCGGCTGTGGCGGGCCTTACATGCTCGTTGATGATGTTCTTTTGGGTTAAGTTTTAGAGTCTTAAGAAATGGAGAATTGAAGATGTGGAAAGTCAGTGAGTTAGAGGCCCGGCTCGAGAGTTTAGTGAGTCGTGGCGAAATCAATGAGTGGAAGTACAGTGAAACAGAGAAGTTGAGAAAAGAGTTCTACCTGATTCAAGAAAAAACGGGTTCAGAAGTTCAGGTAGGTCTCGATCAAGATCGTATGGTGAATCAGTCAGAAGTAAATGTCATGATCACAGTGCCGGCTGGCGGCGACGGCAAACATGGAGTTGGTCATCGAAAGCTTTCTCTCAAGTTAGATCTGAACTCGCAGCTCAGTCAGCTGGTAGATTCCGCTAAAATGTCTCAAGAAAAACAGTGGAGTTTGCCAGGCGTTTCGAAACGAGCAAAGGTGCGTCCTGAGCTTTGTTACAAAGGGTTGATTTCAAACTTTGATCAAACTAGCGAGGGCATTCTCGAAGATATGAATCAGGCGATTGCCAGTGTCGACAGCGGCATATTCAATTCGAGTGAAATTTTCGTTACCAGAACGCAGGGGCAGAGCAAGACCTCGACAGGGTTTGAAAAAGAGATCAACAGCTCAAAAATTTTCTCAGAAGTTTGCTTTTCTTATGACAGAAGTCATGAGGAGTCTGAAGAGTTTTTAATCACGGAGTGGAACTGTCACCCTGAACAGTTCAATTATCTGCAAATGTGCCAAGACTCGGCTCTGTTTGCCGAAAAGTCACTCGAGACGGTAAGGCCACCTTCAGGTGAAATGTCAGTGCTCATACACAGCGATGTCATTGCAGAGATCATGCACGATTCGTTATCGCATCTGCGTGGCGAGTCCGAGTACTATCAAATGCCGTTTCTCTCTGAGGGCTCGGAGTTTGTGAAGGGCTTTGATGGCGATGCTTTTGAAATGAGTCTTGATCCGGGTGCCGATTACATGCTCGGCTCTGCGAGTTTTGGCCGCTTTGGCACCGCACAGCAGGCTTACACCTTGGTAAAAAACAACAAAGTGATGGGCAACATTAACTCTCCTCAATTTGCGCAATACACGGGTAGAGAACAGACACCTTATTTGGGTAACCTCAGGATCGAAGCTAAAGGCAAGCCTTTTGAAAAACTCACTGCGAGCTCAGATAAGGTGTTAGAGATTTTGCAGTTTTCAGGGCTGTTTACCTCTCCTCTCGATCTGACTTTTTCTTCTGAGATAAGGTTGGCCAGGCTTTATGACAACGAACGGGGTACCGTTCAGTACATTAAAGGTGGGTCACTTTCGGGCAATCTCATGAGCAACCTTAAGGGTGTTATGTGGTCAAAAGAGCAAAGCACAGCACATATAGCTGAGTGGAGCGGCAGTTGTAAGGGCTATATCGGGCCAAAACATGCGGTTCTTGCAGATGTGATGATCTCCTCTTAATTGGAGCTAGTGAGCCTCTGATCTTTGTTAGTTGTGTTTGTGCACTTTTGTGATGTGCGCACGCGCTGCGCAATGGAGGTTGATCGGTTCCCATTTGGCATCGGCTGTTATAGGGTTGACTGGTTCTGAGCCAAACCCTTGGTTTTTTTAGACTTTTGCTAGTCAAAACTGCCTTGGTTGGTTTCATGGCAGCTCGATATGAGTTTTGCGCTATCAAAGCGCAGTCGAAACTCACTAAACACTGCAGAGTCAGTGTTTCAAACCCCTCAGTTGGCGTCTTATCGATGGCACTGGAGAGCTAGAGCTACCAGGGCTTCGGTGCATTTTGACAGTCGCGAATTGGGAGTTTTTAAAAAGACATGAAGACAGTGCTGACAGGGGTTAAACCCAGTGGACAAGTGCATATAGGTAACTATTTGGGTGCAATGAAGCCAGCCATTGAAATGTGCTCACGCGATGACGTCGCAGGCCGCTTGTTCGTTGCAGACTTTCATTCTCTTATCAGTGTGAGAGAGCCAAAGGTTCTTACAGAAATGATCTATGATCTTGCAGCTAGCTGGATCGCTTGCGGGCTAGATCCACAAAAAACACTGATTTACCGACAAAGTGATATACCCGAAGTTTTTGAATTGAATTGGATTCTATCTTGTATGGCTCCAAAAGGGCTTTTGAACCGAGCCCATGCCTACAAAGCTCTGGTCGACAAGAACCAGCAGTCTGATAATCACGATCAAGATGACGGTGTGAGTATGGGGCTATTTAATTACCCTGTGCTACAAGCTGCAGATATTTTGCTTTTTTCTGCTGATGAAGTTCCTGTCGGAGAGGATCAAAAACAACACGTCGAAATTGCACGAGACATCGCTGACAAGTTCAATCGAGCTTATGGCGATATCATCAAAGTGCCGAATATGGATGTGAAGAAGGCTGTGACGATCATGGGAATCGACGGCAGAAAAATGTCAAAGTCATACGATAACCATCTGCCGATTTTTATGGAGCCTAAAAAGCTTCGTAAACGAGTAATGAAAATCGTGACAGACTCATCTGCCCCTGAAGACCCAAAAGACCCTAACGATTCATTGCTTTTTGATTATTACACGCATTTTGCCACTGCTGAGCAGTTAGAAGTCATGCGCAAAAAGTATGCTGAAGGAATTGGCTGGGGCTATGTGAAGCAAGATCTATTCGATGCGATCGATGCTTACTTTGAAAAACCGAGACAAAAGTACAATGAACTTATGAACAACAAAGACGAGTTGGATCGTATCTTGAGCGACGGAGCCGACAAGGCGAGAGAAATCGCTTCTAAGTTAATGGATGAGATTCGAGTCGCCATCGGCATGAGGAGAGAAATATGAAATACAAAGTGAAACAGCTATTTATCTATCCAGTTAAGAGTTTTGGTGGACAGCAGGTTTCTCAGATGGAGATTTCAGAGACCGGGCCTAAGTACGACCGAAAATGGATGGTTGTAGATGAAAAGGGTCAGTTCTTAACTCAAAGACAGTACCCTAAGATGTCGCAGGTGACGGCGAGAATTATTGATGACGCTCATGTCGAACTCACTGCACCAGGTGTCGACTTCATGGATTTCGGCACAGATGAGTACGATGCCTCGAACTCTCTTGAAGTGACGGTGTGGAAGACCCAAGTGAAGGCTTATGAAGTCGATCCAGAAGTCTCTCAATGGGTAAGTGATTTTTTAGGTGTTAAATGTAAGCTGGTTCGGATGGATGACGAATTCGAGAGACCGATTGATGCCGATTACGGAGATGGTCGCATTAACTTTTCAGATGGTTTTCCTTTTTTGATACTGTCGGTGCAGTCTCTTGAGCTACTCAATCAGAAGTTGAACAAGGCCTTTGCTGTGAAGCGCTTTCGCCCGAATATCGTTGTGCAAATCGATGAGCCACATCAAGAAGATTACTGGACTCAAATTCAAATTGGCGACGTACTCTTTAGGGGTGCCAAGCTTTGTAGCCGTTGCAAGATCACGACGATTGACCCTATGACTGGCGAATTTGGTGATGAGCCTCTTGAGACTCTGTCACAGTACCGACGAACTGATCAGGGTATCGTTTTCGGTAAGAACTTCGTGCACGAAAATCTAGGAGCGATTCGTCAAGGAATGGATGTTGATGTTCTTGAATATCTCGATTACCAGCCGGTCCTTGAAGAAGAGGAGATAGAAGAAGAGGTTGAGGTCGAAGAAGAATACGCTGAGCTTTGATGTCAGATAGCTCATTTCAAGCCAACAAGACGGTCTTTTTGGGATCGTCTTTTCTTATCAGTTTAGTAACAGGCCTTGGAGCACTGTTCCCTGTTCAGGCAGGCTTCACTTTCGATGCCATTCAAGATTGGTTGATTGCAAAGACCAGCTGGTTTTACATCGCTTCTGTAGCGACGATCTTGTTCTTTGCTTTTTGGTTGATCTTCAGCCGCTTAGGTGACATCAGGCTAGGGCCCAACGACGCAAAACCTGAATACGGATTCTTTGCGTGGTTCTCGATGCTATTTTCCGCCGGCATGGGTATTGGGTTATTGTTCTTCGGTGTAGCCGAACCGATGATGCACTTTTCATCACCGCCTGTGGGAGACCCCTTTAGTATATCCTCTGCAAAAGAAGCCATGAAAATCACGTTCTTTCACTGGGGTCTACACGCTTGGGCGATCTATTCGACTTTGGCGGTTACTTTGGCTTACTTTTGCTACCGAAGAGGTTTGCCTCTCTTGCCTCGCTCGGCGATGTACCCGTTTATTGGTGAAAAAATTAACGGCCGAATCGGTGATCTTGTAGATATCTTTGCGATAGTGGGCACGCTATTCGGCGTTGGAACTTCTCTGGGGTTGGGTGTCTCACAGGTCAATGCTGGTCTCGATTATATGTTTGGTGTTGAGCAGTCGGTCACCATGCAGATGCTTTTAATAGGTGTGATTACAGGTTTTGCGACGATATCTGTGGTCTTGGGGTTAGATAAAGGCATTAAGCGGTTGTCTTACGTGAATGTGATTCTTGCCTCTTTACTATTGGTCTTTGTTTTGTTTGCTGGCTCGACGATTGATTTGCTTCAAGCTTATGTTCAAAACACAGGTGCTTACCTGTCTGATATCGTTTACAAGACTTTCAATCTCTACACTTACCAAAAGAAGCAGGCTTGGATCGGTGGTTGGACTCTTCTTTACTGGGGTTGGTGGGTTTCTTGGGCTCCCTTTGTCGGCATTTTTATCGCGAGAATTTCAAGAGGCCGCACCATCCGTGAGTTCATGGCCGGGGTGTTGTTCGTGCCAACAGCCTTCATCTTTTTGTGGATGACAGTTTTTGGAAACAGCGCAATTGAGCAAACACTGGCGGACCCAGACAGAGTTTTGGCAGGAGTTGTCTCAAGTAACGTGCCTCTTGCGATTTTTAAGTTTTTCGAGGGTTTTCCTGCAACAGGTCTGATGTCTTTCATTGCTCTGATTTTAGTGATCACTTTTTTTGTTAGCTCCTCTGATTCGGGCTCTCTTGTGATCGACACCTTAGCCTCTGGCGGCTCAGAGAATCCTCCTGTATGGCAGAGAGTATATTGGGCCTGTCTTGAGGGCTTGGTAGCTGCAATTTTGCTGCTGGCGGGTGGTTTGGGCGCTTTGCAGACCATGACGATCGCCTCGGCGTTTCCGCTAATCTTTTTGATCTTCTTGGGCTGCGTTGGTTTGATCCAGACATTGCAAGAAGATCACATGCTCAGCAAGACTGTGGCTTTGCATCAGACCGCTGTTCAGTACGAGCGGGCCAACACCACTTGGAGGCAAAGGCTGAATGTGCTATTGACCTTTCCGCGAAAGTCGAGGGTTTCAGAGTACATAAGTGGTGAGGCTAAAGATGGTTTAAGTGAATTAAAGGACGAGATGGTCGATAAAGGGCTAGATGTTGAGCTTCGAAGTGATGCGGGCAATTCTGTAAAGTTGGTGGTGAGCAAAGACGAGCTAGAAGACTTCAGCTATGAGGTCAGACTGCAGACTTCTGATAGCCCCAGTTACGCCGATTCTAGCAATGACAGTTACGCGAGAGCTGAGGTTTACCTGATTCAAGGTGGTCAGGGTTATGATGTTTATGGTTATTCAAAAGATCAGATAATCGCTGATGCGATCACTCAGTACGAGAAGCATCTTCACTATCTGCATATGACTGATCACTAGGGCTTTGTGGCTTTGGTTTTCTTTGCCTTCTTGTTCGACGCCCGAGTGAAGGTCATCGGTTCTTTCACTTTTACCGGGCGATCGAGTTTGCTTGCACTTCCATCACAGAGCCTTGGCACGATGTCAAGCGAGGCAATCTCAAGCTGGTTAAAGCCCTCTGTCAGCGAAAACCGAAGGTCAATCTGCCCTTTTGAGCAGGCGCTGCTGCATCTCCAAAGGCTATCGTCTTTGAGTTTGCAGTCCATTGAATAGATTTTGCCCTGCCAAGATTTAAATCTTATGGCCTGGTAGTTCGGGGTGATGACAATTTGCAAATTGTTGAAAGTCGATGTTCCACCCTTGTAATTCAGTGTCAGCGCACCAGCTTTGGCTTCAGCCCATAAGCCAGAAGCTAACATCATTAAGATGAACAATGGTTTTATGAGTTTACTTAGCAATGTGAAGGCTCCCGTTCTTCTTGAAATGTGTGATTGTAGAACAGGGCACCGTCTTTTATCAAATCGCGAAACTCCCAAAACATTTCGGGCTCTGTTGTCGGGCAGCCAGCAGAATTTGAGCAGGCATTTCCTGAGTAGGCACCGGTATGCCAGACCTTACCACAGTCTCTTGCCGTTTCATTGACGCCGTTTTGTAAACCCTCAAGTCTTACAGCATTGTGATTGCCTGCGCCAGCCGGCCGGCCTGCATTGAAATTCTCTTCGTCACTCTCATAGGACTCTCCCGTGAGAAAGAACCCAGTTAGAGTTGTGCCTTCATTGCACTCGTTAGTGAAGGTAGCAGGTACAGCACATTTTTGGCCGTCGCCACCACAGTTGATGATGTGCTCGGCTGGGCAATTGTAATTGGAGCCGTAGCCATGTGCTGAGTAGGTTGCATGAACTTCACCCAACAAGAGATCAATCACAAATTGCCTCTTCTCTGTGTTGGGGAGTGTGTAATCTGTTACAACAATGAAGCGTTGATTCTCTATTCGTTCGCCATTTTTGGGTCCGTCACACCGAATGCCATCTCGATTTTGCACGTAAAACTCGAGAGCTCTACGAACAGCATCTTGAGATTGAGCCAGGTCAGGATGGTTCAATATCCGGCTTTCAAGTGAGCCCATTTCTCTGCCAAGCTGTGCAGCATTTCTGCCGCTAAAGTCATAGTTGAAAAGGTTGTTGGGGTTCGTTTGGCTTGGCCTTTGAGTGTCGTACCAATTGCTTGGTGTGTAGAAGCCATTTTGCCGGCGCAGCTCAGTGGCCATAGAGGTCACAGAGAGAGTCAGCAAAGCCATGATCAAAGTTAAGCGTGGGTTCGAAAGCATAAAACCTAAATATACAAGCTTTGTTCCAGCTCAGATAGACCCTGTAAGGGGTAGAATGACAAAAACTGGTCTTTCTAGTTAATCCGGATACAGCTGAAAAGTGGGTAGAGAGATGTCTAAAATATCGACATCAGATTGATTTGAAGTCTTTGGGGTTTTACCTACTTCAGTCAAAAAAAGAGCCCCCGGGTGGGGGGCTCTTAGGGCTTTTTAGGGTGTTCACTGGGGTTTTTGTTAGGGTAATTGGGTAAACTGACTCGCCACTATTTGTGGTTGGTCAAAACTGTATTTTCATCACATGTGTCACCTGGTTCCATGATGTTATATTCGCAAGTGACTCCTGCGCCTGACTGTATCAGAACGCCCATTTCACAGCGGATGCCGGCTTTCTCACAAAGTGGTACGCTAGACCAAGCATCTCCGGCTATAGATTCTACCGGGGTGCCAACCCGAGTTCGTGTGCCATCGCAGTACTCGGTAAAAGTCGCACTAGTTCGGTTATTGTAAAAGACCTGAGCTCCGTCTTTGAGTAATTTGCTGCCGCCGTTGGCTTCGATGTGGTCGTTCCATTTGAGCTCGCAACCATTTTCTCTTCTTCGGCGGTCTTCTTCAGAAGCTATGCGCTGAGCCACACTGTCATTACAGTAAGCGTGAAGAGTGCCTGTAAAACCGGGGTCATCAAAGACAAGGGTGCCGTCAGCACATGTGCCTCCGATTCGCTCTTGAATGCCACTTCTTTTGCACCAGGCTCTGCGGTATTCACTTCTATCGGCTGTTGTGATGTCGAGATCAGTGCCGCTCGGTCCATGTTTTACGGCTGGTCGGTCGGCGTAGCTGAAGCGAGCTCCATTTGGGATTGTTTTTGAAATCAATGATCGCTCTTCGTTATCAGCTCTGTATTCAATCGTACAAGCGGCTCCACCCCATGCGAGTGGTAGCTTCACACATTGGTTTTTGCCAGATCCAGCTATTGAAGGTCTGGAGCTTCTGGCATTGTAGGGCGAGTCGCCGCAACTTTGAGCCTCGCGAGTGAGCCTGTTTGGGCCGATAGAAGCGTTTTGGGTGCTCCATGGTGATCTTTGCGAAGAGTCTGTGCAAGTGCCATCAAACTGAATACAAATGCGGTCAGTGAGTTGTAAGATTTCAGCAGCATTCTTAGCATTTTGAACATCTCGCGAAAAGGTAGAGAAAGTCTTGCCGTAGAGGCCAGGGGCTGAGGGTATCACAAGTTGGTTTTGTTACTTCTCTCCCAGGCCTTGGCATATTTGTGAATCAGCCAGGTAATCATCATAGGTCATTCCTCCACAGAATCTAGGTACAAGAGCTTGCCGGGTGCCAGTTGCGTCAGTGATGAGTGCGGTCTTATGCCCAAGTGGTGCCTTAAAGTCATCTGTTTGAAGGCTCTGCTGCATAGCTTCGATTGGGTTGTCAGTGCCATCATCGTTTGCACAGGTCTTAATCTCGCAGCCAAACCGGTCGACTGTAACTCTCACGGTTTGATTGCTTGAACAGCTTGGCGTCAGGGTATCTGGGCAAGTCACCTGTTCTGCGGGGCTGAGTGCTGCCAAGGGCGCTGCCGAAGTGTTGGCGCAAGCCATGTAGTTGCAGCCAAAATCGTTACTTATTTCTGTGAGAACTTGCTCCTCTCCGCAAGTGATACCCATAGCATTGGACGGGCAAACTAGGCCGTCTTGGTTCAAGCTCGTTAAAAAGAGTGAATCATTAGAGAAGTCACCTGAGCCTGTGGTGTTGGCGGCCTGGTAATTGCCGCAGCCTTGAAAAACAATTAAAGATAAAATGCCAAAAAGTGCGAAACCAATCACTGAATGTGACTTAGTCGTCATACGCATGCCTCCCTCAATTTTTAAAAACCTAGTACTCTTGCCAGTTCAGGCTGAGAATAACTGCAGAAGGGGCTGTATCAAAAGAAGTCAAAAAGGCATGAATCACATTGAGACGTTTTTTTGTTGTTGATGTGTACAAAGTCTAAAACCGCTATCTATTCACTAACTTACAAGCCAGTTTTTGACAGATGTCTAAAGTGTCAACACCGAGACTCTTTGTCACTTAAATGCTTGTGAGACTCGATGTTGATTCAATTTGAAGCTTGGGCTTAGTTGACCTTACGGCAATTCGTTGCGGTCGTAAGTGGGAACACCTGGTCATCACACATGCTGTTGAAATCAGAATTGGCGTTTCCGGTCACTTTGCCTTGAACGAACAAACCGTTCGTGCAATCGCAGATGTAGAGTTCTGGTCCTGAGTTTTGTCTTCGGCCGTCATCATCGCAGTAGATAGTGTAGCTGTCCTCGCCAAAGGTAATCGTGGCACTGCTGCCAGGGTCTAGGTAGCGCTCCTCGTTTACACCTGCTAACACAGAAGTTGAAGCCATCACCAAAGCCAACGTGAAAAGTATCTTTAATTACATAACCCCTCCCAAGGTTTGTATTGATTTGAGCTGTTGGTATCAGGGCTGAATGTGTGTTTGTATTTTTCAAACCGCAGACTGTTGCCCTTTGGTCAACGCTCTGGCTCCAAGTAAAACCTCAGCTTGTTTCGACTAAGCATCAGGCCCTGGTCATTGAGCTGTTTTGTAAAAAAGTATTGGTTGTCTAGGGTCTCGGCGAGGGTTTGACTCACTGTTTTAGCAGCAGTAGTGGAGAGTTGATTAAATCGCTTAATAGGCCGAATGCAGCTGCGGTTTCTAGCAGACCTTGGCCTTTTTATTGCTTTGAGTGGTGTTATGAGGTTTCGCTTTTTTTCTTTTGCTTGGTCTGCTGGATATACGACCTCAGGCAAATGAAATCGACTTGGCAAATGTGCCTATAGAGTTCGTGGCCGGACTTCGAGAAAAAGGCATTGAAAAAGTCGGAAGCCTAGACCTGGGTGTGTTCGAAGAAGAGTTGGGAAGCATTGAATGGTCAATCACCAGTGAGGCATTTGAGCGGCCGGCTGTCGATGGGCCTGGTTTGTCTCTGCAGTTTGGTGTGAACGGCGAAGCGGTTTGGCAAAATGGCTATAGGCTCGAGGAAGACGATCGTATTTACCGTGAGTCAGCCAGATACACTTTGGGCGAAGTGCGAGTTCACGATTCGATTTTAGGTTTAGACCAGCAAGCTCAGGCTCGCATCCTGCTTCATGAGGCCTTCGGAGCTCTTGGCTACAATGATCACCATTCAGCTTTGTCAGGTTCACTCATAACTATCGATAGACACCCCGAGACCTTGCCAGCACTGGGTAAAGCGTTTTTCAACCGCAAAACTCTAAAGCTTGGTGGTTCGAGTGTTGGAGGGGGAGGAGACTCTGTCGCCCTTGAGCTAAAGGCCAGAGTTTTAAGCTCCATCATGAGGCAGCCAGTAACAACTGAGTTTTTAGCCAACTTTACCGCGATAGCCTTTGAGCCTATGGATGAGCCCGAAAATCAAAGAGTCATGGTGATGTACAAAGTGAACTTAAGAAAAAGCTTTCCGCATCGGCCAGAATTTTTTGGGGTTCGGCAAGATAGAAGCTACGAAGAACTCGTAACGGTGTAGTTTCCAAGAGCGGTTTGGAAGCAGCAGCCCTCAAGGCGGGGTGATCTGTTGGCCTTTGTTCATTACGGGATATTGAGCCTGTTTCTGCTAATGCTGAGACTGAAATGATTGAGGCCTATGGCTATGAGACCTGCAGCGGTGAGCCGCTTATGGTGCCTGCCGACCGCTCCACAGGAGCCGGCCTGGTTTGGAAGTTTCGTGATTATATGTTGTCAAGATGTCGAAGGCACAGAGAGGGTTCTGGTTTTGGTTTGCAAAATCAGGCCGGCTTTGAGGTCAACATGCCTATTGAAAGGTTCGAGGAGTTGAGATGAAGACCCATGAATTGTTGTCGAAGTATGTCGAGCGCAAAAAATCACAGTACGGAGTCTCTCTTAGGTCTCTGGCGGGCCAGCTCGAGGTATCGCCATCGTTTCTTAGCAGAATTTTGAGCGGGAAGAAGCCAGTTCCTTACGCCTTGTTGTTAAAAATGAAAACTGTTTTGGACATTGACCCAGAGTCTTTTGAGCAGATTCGAGCTGCACATGTCGATTTCGAGCTTGAGGGGCAGGTGCCGAGCCGAGGGCATCGAGACGTGAGCACTGAACTTGAGAGCTGGAGCCTGTCAGAGGCCCAAAGTTTGAAGGTGCTTCGAAACTGGCACTACCTGCCGATTTTAGAGTACACCTCACTCAGCAGGTTTGATGGCACATCACAAGACATTGCATCAAGCCTTGGCTTAGCACACGAGACTGTCGAGGTGGCCTTGCGTGAGTTAGTAAGTCTAGGCCTGTTGGATCGCAAAGAGGATGGGAAGCTTAGAAAGACAAAGGCCAAGCTTCGATGGAGCTCTGCAAAGGCTGTAAGAGAGATCGGCGCTTTTCACAAAGCCATGATGCAGAAAGCTTGTGAGAGCCTGACAAATAAGCAACAAAGTGAGTACGAACGCAGGCTGATCACAGGTGTCACACTCACTTTGCCACTTCATAAGGTGAAACAGGCAAAGAGCCGAATCAATGAGTTTATTAATGAGCTTGCTAATGAGCTGATCGAAGAAGAAGACCTCAGCTCAGAGGTTTATCACCTCGCAACTCAGTTCTTTCCGATATCTAAGCGGTAGTAGTCGTCGAGCTCAAGTTTTGTGAGATAACCTGTGTTACCAGACGTGTGAGAAACCAGCTTGAGATATACTGTGGTGCTATACGTGAGAGAAGCAGGCGTCAGATGGCTTGAAGGTGGGCTTGATGCGTAGCTTTATTGCTTTGCCAACAAGGCAGCATTAGTCGTTATCTATGTCGCTTTTTGATGCCAGATTAGACTCTGCTCAGCTTTTGCAAAAAGAGCCGAAATATACAGCACGAAGCTTGGTGGTTTGTTTAAATCAGACACCTGTGCCAGGCCTCTAGCGCATTGCTCTCTTATGATGGCAGGGCTGGGCATTTATCTTGTACATTCTGGTTTTTTAATGGCGGTTGTTTGGTTGCCCGTGGGTTGGCTTGTCGGCACTCTTATAGAGTACTAGGTACACCGCTTTGTTTTTCATCAGGCCTGGAAGCTCAAAGCAGTTCGTGGAATCGTCGATTTTCATATGCCCTATCACTTCGATAAATCAGATGGTGTTAACGCGGGCCCTGTATTTTACTTTCCTTTGGCTCTATTCCTGTTCTGGTCAATTGAAAGTATGGCTCCTACAACTGAAGTTACGGCGAGCCTTCTCATCGGAATTTTGTTTTGGTTCTGTTGTTATGAGCTGTATCACGATTTTGAGCATTATGATTTGAGTAGGAAGTCATCAGGTAAATTTGCCTCAACTTCTAGGTTTATGCAGTACCTGTTGCTAGATTCATGGTTAGGGCAGCGACTGATTCACCCCCATTTGAGCGCGATGAAGAGGCATCATGGCGTTCATCACGACAAAGATTGGCGAAAGAATTTTGGGGTATCTTGTCGCTTTTGGGACCGAGTTTTCTCTACCTTTGAAAAATCAGGTTAAGCTCAGCTTACAGGGCTTAGCATTTTGGGCTCAAACACTACGCTGTCAACAGTGTCGGTTAGGGAGCTCGCGCGAAGACTTCAACATTAAAGACTCAGCGTTTCGGAAGCTGATCTTTTCAAAATCATCTTCAGTTAAAAAGCCCTCATCTAACAGGTTTGTAAGTCGCTCAGTAGCGTAATGTTGGTTTGAGCCTACGGTAGGCCAATCAGAAGCAAACAAGAGCCTGTCTGCACCCATGCGCTGTTTTAGCCAAATGATTGAGCTCTCAGTCTGCCATGAGGTTGTGACGTAGAAGCTCTCGCTGAGATCAAGAAGACTTTCAACATCTTGATAATGTTTGATGTTTGCATGCGCGAACACAAAATCAATATTCGGAAACCGTATCAGCCAGTCTTTGTAGAGTGTAATGCTACCAGCCTCAGGCCGTTTGAAGATTGCAGCTATTTGAAGGACACCGGTGTGAACGAGAACTATCCAAGAAAGATCATTGGCTTGTTCAAGAAGCTCTAAGATTCGATCGTCATCAGGTAGTATGCCCGAGGAAGCCCCATGAAACTTAAGGCAACGTACTCCGAGTTTATGAAACTCATCTAGGTTCACGCTATGGTTGTCAGCCTCGTTGAGGTCGAACTGTAAGCAGGGCAGTAGACTTTGATCTTCATTGCAAAGACTGAGAACAAAATCATTTTTCGCTACAGGTGGCTGAGCGACGACAAGGCTTTTGCTAATCTTGTATTCGCTAGCAATCTCTTGATAGTCACGGTAGGTACCTTCTATTAGTGCTTGGTAGGCGATCGGAACTATGTCTATTGTTTCGAGGCGAGTTTGCCAAGATTCTGGCAGCAGCTCAAAATTGTCGAGATAGGTGTTGGCCATCCAGGGGTTAAGGGGTGAGAGTTTTCTCAGCGCTCGTCTGGCTGGGTGAATCTTTTCGCCGATTCCAAACGGGATCTCTGGGAATATGTGCGTATGGAAATCAAAAAAACCAGAAAACTCAGAATTTGAACTCACGTTTGACTTGCTCCAAGACTGATAAAAATTGATCGATATGCTCTTCGGTGTGAGTGGCCATCACAGAAATTCGAATGCGTTGATTCTCAAGTGAAACCGCTGGGTACTCTACGGTGTTTGTGAAAACACCTAGGTCTTCTATGCGTTTGGCTACAGCTCGTATGTCGACGTCTACAGGCACTGGCACCGCAAAGATCGCACTGGGGCTCGTGTGAGGTAAGCCAAGGCTTTTGAGGCCTTGTGCTAGAAGCTCTCGATTTCTTTTCAAAGACTTAAGAATTTGTGGGCGTGCCTCAAGCTGATTGAGTCCTTCTGTGACAGCAGCCACAATCATTTGGGGAATATGAGCCGAAAAGAGATAGGTGCGAGAAAAGAACCTTAAGAAATTTATCAGCCCTCGGCTTCCAGCGATGAAGCCTCCAGTCACTCCAAAAGCTTTTGAAAAAGTGCCAAGATGAATGTCGACAAGTTCACTGACGGTGAAATGTTCAGAGGTGCCGTGACCACAGGCTCCCATAACGCCTGTGCCGTGAGCGTCGTCGACGACAAATACAAAGTTGTAGCAGTTTCTAAGTTCAGCAATCAGGTCGAGGCATCCCAGGTCGCCTTCCATCGAGAATACCCCCTCGGTGACGACGTACACTATACCACCTTCTGGTTTGCCATATTGCTTGAGCAGGCGTTCAAGGTCTTCGATGTCATTGTGTCGAAACCGTATGCTTTTATTTTTTCAGTTGTCTTAGAGAGTCTTAAGCCGTCAAACAGGCTGGCATGCGACAGTTCATCATAAAGAACCACGTCTTTTGATCTCAACAGAGCTGTTGCCCAGCCCACATTTGCCTGAAAACCTGACGAAAACAGGAGGCAGTCTTCGGCTTGCTTGATTTCAGCCAGTTTAGCTTCGAGCCTTTTGTGCAATTTATGCGTGCCGTTCAAAAGAGGGGGGCCACCCATTCCAACACCGTAGGCATCGACCACTTTGTTCACAGCTTGTTTGATTTCAGGGTTGTGTGTGAAGCCTAGGTAATCATTAGAGCCAAACATATACAAAGTTTGCGTTTGGCCATTTGGCTTTTCGATGTCGACAACAGGGCCGGGTTGCGAGGCAATGCAGCGGCCGTATTGAACCCGACCAGCATCTGATTCAAGTTTATGATAATCTGAAAAGCCCTGCATACGAGCTTCGAGTGTAGGGCCTTTAAAAGCAAAGAAGTCTGCCAGTGAGAAGTTCTCTGAGTTGCCAGAGCCTTGCTTTCTCTCACATTCTTTTTTTACGGGCAGTTCTTTCTGCACCATTCAAACACCTCTTCCATGGCGACGACGTAATCCTTTGTCGTTTTCAAATCGTACCTAGCAGTGAATTGCAGATCAATAGGGATTTTTCGGTCGCCGTAGAGTAAGTTTGACCCTTGATTTTCGGTGGCTTGCGCAAGAACCCCAAGCCCTGGCAACACTCTGCGAGCGGCATCAAGTTCTGCTTCAGGAAGTGCAAACAAGATATTGTAATCTCCCAAGCCCCCGAACAGGTATGACGCCATTGGCCAGTCATTCTGCTCAAAAACTTGTTTCAGCCCATCTTTAAACATTGTTGGCTCAAATTTGATCTCAAATTGTATATCAGAGTTAAGTTGTGAAAGCAGGCAGAGGGTGTCGAGGTAGCCATCTGAATTGTCGATAGCTGCCCGTATGAGAGGGCGCAGTTTGGGCATAGTTTTGATGGCTGTTGTGTGATGCAGAACAGATTCGTCAGGCTTTTGTTTGTTGAACAGATGTAGAAAACCGAAAACGGCATTAAAGCCCATTTGGTCGGAGCTGCAGATGAGATCGCCCGGCTGAATGCCGACTCGAGAGGCTGGCAACTCACTTGCACCCAGGGCAATCGAGGTGAGCACAGCAGCTTCGCTGGTTCCTTGGTCGCCACCAACAAGGTGAGTGTCATGAGCCCGGGCGCAGTCTTTAAAGCCCTTGAAAATCATTGTCTTCTCATGATCGGTTTGATCACTCCAGTTCGCGCTAAACAGCAGGCCTAGTGGGCTGCCATTGCTGGCAGAAAGATCACTAAGAGAGGTGAGTGCCGTGATCCAGCCAAGAGTATAAGGGTCATTGTAAATGCCTAGCTGCATCTCTTCACTCAGGCTGTCTGTCGAGACAAGAAGCTGCTGACCACTTGGAAACTCAAAACTTTCACAGTCGCTGTGGTTTGGTTCGTTTAAGGTTGTTGGTCCACGATCCCAATCTCCAATAAGTTGAGTTAGGGCTTCAAACTCGGAGAGGCCAGCTCTTGACATACATTTAACTCCTGCGGGGAAACGCGAATTTTGAATTTACAACCAGTGACAACCTCACCATCTCTCTCAAGTGCAATGGGCTTTTCTGATGTGATAGTGAGTTGCCGCGTGCTCTTCGAAATCAAAGCTTTTGTTCTTGGCAGTTCACCTTTAGCTAGTGAAACTAGGCCTGAAAAAAGGCTGAGGTAAGTGATGTTGTTGTAGATATACAGGTCGATCTTTCCTGTCTCAGCAGATTTTGGGTAAGATAGATCTCCTGCGAAAAATCTCTGTTTGATGATCTGGGTGTTCAAGGTTTGGCAATTGAGTTTTTCGTGATCGGTCTCAATTTGCACAGTCAGAGGTTTCAGTCTAAGTAAAGTCATTAGGATTGAATACCCGATAGCCAAGTTTAAGCTCCAAGACTTCATCTTTTTGCCTAGCCAGCCGAGCTGATTGAAAGTCGAGTTTGCCTCTGCAGTGAGGCCAATTGAGGCATTGAGATTGGCATAAACCAATTTTTTGTCATCGATCTCAATTTCAAGAACCTCCTGTTTGGCGGTGTTTTTGAAGTTGAGCAGCCCTGGGAACCTGTTTCGTTGGCTTTGTCGTGATTTGTGAAAGTCATTTGATGAACCGAGAGCAACAGCTCCTAGTCGAAATTTATGAGTAGGGTACCCAGATTGAAACAGGCTTTCTGTCAAAGCATTGACTGTGCCGTCACCCCCACAGGCTACAAAGTCTCGAGCTCCGTTTTGAACAAAAGATTGCACTCTCTCCTGCAGAGACTGCTTGTCTGTTGTTGGTGACCAAAGTAGGAGCTGCTCCGCCATGATGGGCTCAGCAATTTTTTGCCCCAGGTGACCTTGGCCTCCGCGAGATTCTGTGTTGACTACAAAGACTGGTTCCACTGCATAACCTCGAAAGCGTTATTAAGCTTTACGATAAGATCTTCGGGCCCTTCAAGATTTGGCACAGATACAAAGGGCCCAAACTTTTCGCGCACTTCACTCCAAGACTGATCAATGCAGGCTTCGAGCTCTTCGTCGTTAAGGCCTGCCGACTGCAACTTTTCGTACAAGCTCGAGTTTTGTCTTCGCTGTCTCACAACTGAAAGCGGAGCCTTTAGCTCAATTACCAGATCGGGCACAGGAAAAGTCGCAGCTACCGAATCAAACGCCGACATATCTGTACCAAGAACTCTTTCGGTAACCCAGTACTTGTAGAAGTAGCTGTCGACAATGAGAAGATCAAAATCTGCAGATTCAAGGTGCGACATAAGGCTTGCCTGCATAGCATGTAGCAAGAACAGGCATCTGGCAGTGCCATCGATCTTAGTGAGATAGCTCTGAATGTCGCTTTGACTGAGTTGAGGAAAGTGTTTGGCAGTGCCGTCCCAGATGCTGGCCACACTCACTCTTAGGCCGTGCTTTTCGAAATGCCCAGTGAGTCTCTCAATGCAACTGCTTTTGCCAACGCCATCAGCTCCGGTGATAACTATCCACGGGGGTGTTCTCATAGGGGCCTGCCTTCAACAAAGCGAGATTCGATCCAATTGATTGTGTCGGCCAAGGTTTCTCGGCTAGGCCTTGCCTCGAAGCCCAAATTTTTCTCTGCACTTTGAGTGCTGATTCTCTGGTCTAGTGCCCAAAGATCTCTGACCATAGATATGTCAATTTGTCTTGGTTGACCTGTCGCAACTGAATTGAGCCAGTCGAGTGGCGTTAGAAGTGGTATCGCAAGTTTTGGTAGATTTTGTCGGCTGTAGCGAAACCTTGGGTTTACAGACTTTAACGTCTCAAACATGTCGAAAAGGTAGAGGCCCTCTCCACCAATGGCGAATCGGCCCTCAATGTCGAGGTCGGCAGCATTGTAAAACGCAGTGGCGGCGTCTCGGCAGTCGAGGATATGAAAATGTGAGTTCGGCATTGGGGGGAGCTTGGTTTTAAGCCCATTTGCGATCATTTGCAAAAAAGGAGTGAGTCTTTCTGCGCCAGGTCCAACAAGACTCGGAATGCAAAGTGAAGCCAGCTGAGTTTGCGATTGGCTATTGAGTTCAAATAGCTCCTTCTCTGCAAGCAGCTTTGAGTGCAAAGTCGCAGACCGGTAGGTCTTGGCCCAATCGGTTTCGTCAAGTGGCCGGCTCTCAGGAGCATGGGTTCCCATATTTGCTGTGCTCGCAGCAAAAACAAACTTTGGAATTCTTTGGGCCATGCAGGCTTTGAAAACCATACGGG
>JABSOQ010000051.1:0-2607 GCA_013216195.1 Bdellovibrionales bacterium | reverse complement strand
CCACGAAGTATTGGCTCGGCAATTTCTGATTTTGGTTGGGCTGACCAAGCCAAATTTGGACTAGCATTGTGAATGACGACATCAACATCGCGCACCGAGGCCCCAATTGTGAGGTGGTTGAGAAGGTCTAGCTCGCGCAACTCGTCAGTGATGTTTTCAAGGCCTCGCAGTTTTGAAGAGTCTCTCTTGTCTCGCAACGTGCCAATGCCCCTCCAGCCTTGCGATTTGAATTGCCTGGCAATCGCTCTTCCTAAGTGGCCGTTAACGCCAGTGATTAGGACGCGTTTCATGACAAAACCTCAAACAAAAGCACATCACCAAGTCTTTTGGTTTCTCCAAAAGTTAAGCCCGATCGTTCAATGTGGCTGCGAAACTCAGCTTCTGTTGGTGAGGTCACTTGAAGACCTTGTTTTATCCACTTGTCGATAAGGTTTTGCTTCCACTTCGGGTTTGGTCTCAAAAGCACGGAGCCTCGGAGTGATCCGCCAGGTTTGAGAATGCGTTTGATCTCAGAGAAGAATAGGTCATTCGAGCTAAAGCTGTTACAGCCACCAAAGCAAGTGATTGCTGCTTGTGATTGGTTCGCAAAGGGCTGCATGTTGAGAAAGCAAGAGCTATAGCGCTTTTCTGGTTCCTTCTCGCAGGAGCAATCCGAGAGTTTAAAGGGAGGCTTCCATTTGATCGCTGGCTCGCCGTCGTTTAGCGCCTCAAGCTGAAAGCAGGGTTCAGCTTCCCAGCTTTGGCATTTGTCAGGTATGGGCCGAAGCTTGCTAAGGCCCGTTATGCCCTTCGGTAGATCAATGGTGTCGAGATATTGGTTCTTGCTTGTTTTGCAAAGCTCCATCATTTCGATTTCGAATTTCATGGCCAAGGCAGAGGGTGCGAGACAAAAAACAAGCAGAGCTAAGCTTAAAAGTCTCATTCAAAGCCCCTAGTAAAGTTTTGTTTTGTGGTTTTGAAACATAAATGCAACAAGGAGGCCGCCCAGTATACCTATATAAGCGCCCCCGATAAGGTCGCTTGGGTAGTGATTGCCGGTTATGATTCTTGAGACTGCAACCAGGAAAGCCCAGGTCACTATTGGCCAGCGCCATTTCGGAAAATAAAGACAAAGAACAGTCGCAACACAACTCACGACTTGAGTGTGCCCACTCGGAAACGAGTGGTACTCCCAGCTCGGGTTCATGGGTTCAAAGATCTTGGTCGCCATCATGTCAGATATATAGGGTCTCTGTCTGCCAAAGGCCCGTTTCATGATCTGGACACTGACCCCAGAATAGGCTAGGGCGCAGAAGAGGCTGAGCCCCATGTTTTTGAGGTGCATAAGCTTGTCAGATTTTTCAGCTGCAGTGGGGTTCACAAACTTGAAGTACAAGAACAACAAAAGGGAGCCTGCAATAGGCAAAGTTGCGTCACCTGTGTAGCCAATGTAGCGGAAGGTTCGTTTGATGTCCGACTGCGTTTCGCTCAGCACTCTCAGTAGGGGGAGATCAAGTTCATTCACGCCAGCGGCAACCAGCAGAATGACAAAGGGCAGCAGACACAGCCAGATGAAAAGCGGCCAACTTGAGTAGGTGGCTACAGTAGGCGGATTAGGGGTGCTGTCAGTCTGTGATGTTGCAGTCATTGTGGTTGAGAGACTAGAGCAATACTCTTTGAAATTCAACAAACTCCAGCTAGCATTTGATGCTCTCCAATCGTGTTTAGCATTGAAGACAGAGATGTGAGATTGTACTCTCCAGCTCTCAATACTTGCAGATCGTGGAGATTGCCCAGTTTATGGTCTCTGACCTCAAAGACACAGTAAAAGCGAAGACGGAATCAATGCCAAGCCCACTTGAGCTCTTGAGGGAGCCTCTTTTGCTTTTCGCTGTTTTGATGATTTCGTTTCGTGTGGTTCTAGCAAGCTTCATCGGTTTGTCAGACGATGAAGCCTATTACTGGGATTGGACAAGAGAGATCGCCTGGAGCTATTACGATCATCCAGGGCTCACGACCTGGATGGTCGCTTTGTCGCAGAAGGTGTTAGGGCAGAGTGTGTTTGCAGTAAGGCTACCGTCGATATTGTGTGCGGTTGTCAGTAGTTATTTGTTCTTTCGCTTGAGTTTTCGAATGTTTGGTTTGCAGGTGGCCAAAACCGCTTTGTTCTTGTTCACTTTTACTCCAGTATTTGGCTTTGGTAGTATCTTAGTGTTTCCCGATATACCCCTGTTACTTTTGTGGCTGCTGTTTATGAATCTTAGTTGGGGCATTGCAGAGGCTCCAGAGCGAGTGGGTGGCAAAGACTGGGCTTTGTTAGCCGTGGTTTTGGGGTTTGCCATGTTGGCAAAATACCCGGCTGTTTTTTTAGCTGTTTCACTTTTGGCTTTTGTAGCATCACATCAACACTTAAGGCGGTATTTACGGAGCCCAAGTTTTTGGAGCGGAGTCTTAATAGCCTCGGTAGTGGCTTCGCCTATTTTGATTTGGAATCTACAATATGACTTCCCGAGTTTTCAGTATCATCTGACGTCTCGGCATAAGGGCAGTCATTTGAGCTTTGTTCGTTACGGGCAGTTCTTGGCCTCTCAAGCGGCTGTACTCACCCCTTTGCTATTCTTGGGAGCT
>JABSOQ010000050.1 GCA_013216195.1 Bdellovibrionales bacterium | reverse complement strand
TGTCTCTCCCACCCTCTCATCCTAAGAGGTCAAAAAAAATTAGGCTTCTCGACTAACCAACTGGCCCGACTGAGAAGAACCTTTCACTTCAGAACCCTGCCTTTTGTAAGTTGGGTTTTCATCTAAAGCTGATTTCAATGATTTTAATGCACCTGTAATACTATTAAGTGCCGAATTGACGAGCCTTTCATTGCTCTGGTTCAACTCGTGCACCCGTTTCAATAACAAACTTAAAACCGAGTGGAGATTGCGCAATCGATCGCCTAGCTCGCCACCCAGCTCATTTGAGATATCAAGTAGCCGAGGCTCATCTGCTGGCAGAGACAAAGCCTGACAAAGCTCTGTAGCCAACTTCACCCGTTGCTGTTCAAGAGACCTCAACTTTATCAGCTGGGCCTCTTTCGATCGGTTGTTCTCGCTCAAGTCATCGAGACGAGAGGCTACTAAGAGCTCTTTTTCTTTTCTGACGATATCTAAAAGGTTTCGATAAATCTTGATTTCGTGCTGAAGAACTTTGTCGAGTTCAGTAAAGTTCTTTTGAAACTCTTCTGACTCTCTCCCCATTGTTCTTTCCGTGTTCATACCCCGTTTACTCCCATCCATAGGACAACTCTTACGGTCAATTAGTCATTCATCAAAAGGTGCTCATCAACCATGCGGTCAGCAATAGCTGCAGCATCAGTTTTGTAGCTACCCTCATCGATCATCTTTTGCAATCGAGCCACTTTGGCTTCGTCAATAGACTGATCAGAAGCAATCTCTTTAGCCTTCGCCATCTGTTGAGCTCTTTGAGAAACGCTCAGCTTTGCCGGGCCACTCAATGCACCACTCACCTTTGCACTTGCGCTACCAACTTTTGATTCTGCAGTTTGTGACTTCGAAGAGTCGACTTTGCCCGAATCGATTTTGTGCAATGAGGGATTAACGTTATTTGAAACTTTCATAGTGCCTCCAAGACTCAGTCCTCATTGTATCACAATGAGACGAGTTCCTACAATTTTTGAGGGTCCAGTCGAGCCAAAACCCTTACGAAATCAACATTCTGAGTTCAAGGTCTAGACACCTGCTAGACCTTTTTTGTCACTTTCCATGAGAGCAAACCTGAGCCGCTCTGAGCCTGCCCAAGAGTGTCACCACTGCGCACAATATCTCCTGGCTTAAGGTCTAGTAACTGACCTTCAACCACGATCTTAGATCTTAATCCGTTGTTATGATTCAAGGAAAGCACCTGTCTCCCCATTCCAAAAGATTCAAAACTGTCATCAGATTGGAGAGAAAAATTTTGCTCAACCACCCCATCCCAAGGCGCACTTACTGGGTAGCTCTGCTTTGGCCCCTGAAAGATGAACTGACTCGACTCTGGCAACTGAGGTGAGTTCAAAATCTTAAAACCAGACTTCTCTGGCAGCTCCTTCATGCCCTGACCTTGTTGCTGAATCGGAATCGGCCCCGAGGGGGGTATCGCCATCATTTGCTGGGTGCCAAACCGCTCTTTCAGCTGAGAATAAATCATTTCAGCCATACCGACGCCGCCTCGGTCTGACCAGCCTTGTACGTACTCACCATCAAGCTGTTCCGTGAACATTTTCTCAGCAAAGTTTTGCTTCACCAAACCTGCCGGTTTCACAGTTTGCCTCATGGCCTTAACCATCTCGCGCAAGAACTGTTGCTCATACAGCTTCGAAGCTTTTTTGAACTGAGCATCTTCATTTTGCTTTTGCGCCTTAAAGTCTTTTTGTACAGGCATAAAGCGTTCGATTTTCATGACCAATTACTCGCTTTGTTGAGAAAAGAAAAATGGGGTTGATGAGCCAGACACTGTTCGCACATCCATGTGCTTTCCTTAGCAAACCCGGGATCAGCCAATCCTTGGCTTCTCCTGAATTCTGAACTTCGTTTCCTGCGAGAAACTGAGTACTCTGCTAAACCTTCCTGGTTCTTTGACTCTAACTCACCAACCCCCGTGATCGACGACATCCTGTCATCGAAAAATTAAACTACAAAATCTCCAAATCCCCCTGAAGAGCCCCAGCAGCTTTCACTGACTGCAAAATCGTAATAAGGTCCTTCGGAGTTACTCCCAACTTATTCATACCCTTAACGAGCTCACCTACTGAGGCTGAGCTATCTAAAATGATGATGCGGTCGCCATCTTGTTTTTTCTTGCCCTCGCCAACTTTGATCGACAGGTCGCCATGAGTCAGTGCCACTTTCGACACCTTCACACCGTGGCCAATTACAACGGTTCCTGTTTTCTCATTTACAATCACCTTGGCAGTCGTATCTGGCTCGACGGTCAAAGACTCTATAAGTGCTAACAACTCGACACCTTTGCCTTCATAAACAGAGGGCACCATAAGATCGATCGTAGCCGCATCAAGCGAAGTCGCATATTTGCCTGCCAGCTCACGATTGATGGTTTTCGAAACGCGAGCCGCAGTTGTGAAATCTGGGTTGTGTAAGGTCATACGAAACATCTTGCGCTGGGCGAACTGATCACCGAGGTCTCTCTCAATCATGGCACCATTAGGTAGCCTCGCCACGGTCTCATGCACTCCCTGAGAAGAGTAGCCTACTAGTACCTGCCCTTGAGCAACCGCATAGATCTGCTGATCTGCAGCTCTGAGTGGAGTCTGAATCAGTGTTCCACCCTTTAAGCTAGAGGCATCTCCGAGAGCACTGATGGTGACATCCATCTTGTTTCCAGCTCTTGCAAATGCCGGCAGCTGAGCGGTTACTATTACCGCTGCAACATTTTTAGATGCGACATCTTTGCCCGTGACCTTCATGCCAAGTTTGTCGAGCATTCGCTCAACACTCTTGCTCGTGTACTCGGCTTTACTATCCCCGGTACCACCCAGACCCACTACAATACCATAGCCGACGAGTTGATTGCTTCTCACTCCCCTGATGTTGGCGATATCTTTAAGCCTCGCAGCCTCTGCATTCAGGGCGCAGCCAAGAAGAATAATGAGAGCTTGTAAAAATAGAAATCCCCGCATCACATCATCCTCTTTTTAACGCCAACAATATCAAAGTTCGGATCTAACAACTTCGTAGAACTCACTCCACCCTCATTGAAGTCTTCAGCTCTTACGATTCCAGTGACAATCACTTTGTACTCTCTCGGCCCTATCATAAAAGGCTGAGAGCCTTTGATGCGGTAGTTTCCGTCTACAGTTCTTTCAACAACTCTTCCTGTGACAGTCTTAACTTTGAAGAAATCATCACTTTTGGTGCCATCCTTGTTACCAGCTTGTTTTTGGGCCGACTCAGGCTTTTTCTGAGACTTATCGCCCTCGCCACCTTTTTCTGATGCTGGCCTTCTCAATTTCGCCTGCCTTCTGGCCTCAGCTCGCTGCTCTAACTTATCTAGTAGCCCTTTGATCACTTCGGCTTTGCTCTCAAGCTGCTCTTTTGATTCACCTTCAATCTGCACTGAAACTGGGTCACCGATCATACGCACAATGTTCTCAGAAAACAGATAGGCTCCTTGACCTTCCATAACCCAAAGAGAACCAGCTCCTGGCTTTAACCTCGCCTCTTCTGCAAGAGTGCTCTTAGTTACTCTCTTGTACTGCCGACGTGGCCCCGATTGATAACTGCCCGTTGAGTTGAAGCTTGGCTTCTGCGGCTGAGCCTGAGCCATCTTTGCAGACTGCTGCGAAGGCGCAGGTCTCCCACCAAGAAAGGCCTTAAGCTTCTTACCAAAGCTCGAACAACCTGTTGTCAGGGTTGCCATAATCACTACAACTACAAATTGAAAAAGCCAAAGTCTCATTCTACAACCACCTCGCCGTCAGCCACGATTCTGCCTGTTAGTAGCTTGTTCGATCTGGGGTTTCTTACCGTGATGTCTTCTCCGATTCGACCAGCTTCTTGTGCAATACCTTGTAACGAAAGGGCCCAGCCCTCTTCTTGCAATACAACCCTGACAGGTTGCCCTCTGCGCACGGCTCTCGGTCGCTCTACCGAACCAACCCAGACCACATGGCCCGCAGGCATTGTTCTCTTAATAAGCTGACCCTGAATCTCTGAAAGCCGCGCAGGCTCGTCAAAGGCATAGGTCACATCGCGTTCTGCAAGTTTCACATCTTCTGCCAGAATGGTTTGACCAAAAGCCAAGTGTCGCGTCGAAACGGGAACATTGCGAAAAACCCTCGCTTGCCCTTGGATCCAGTACTTAAGTTGTTTGCCATCTCTGTCAGTAACAATAAGTGGGTAAGTGAAACTCCCCTTAGGTAAGTCTTTCACCTGGCCAATCTGCCAAGAGCCAACGTTCACCTTTGGCCCCAATCTTGGCAAATTCAAAAGATCAAACTCGAACCTGCACTCTGCACAGAAGCTTTGCCAACGAATTCTCAACCTCTTCTCGGCAGAGTCTTTGTTCAGCTCATTGCCAGAGTTCTCAATCACAATCTCATTTGGTATTTTGAAGGTCAGGTCAGATGATTTCTTAATCTCACTCAGATGCTTGCGCAAAACTTTAGATAAACTCCGGCTCGAGAGTATTCGCCTCTCGCCAGCTTTCGGCGCATTGGTGATTTTGACGTCTTGAATTGCAAGTCGAACAGACTCACTCATGTTTTTTGTATCTAGTATGTCAATCAAGTAAAGATCTGCCTGATCTTGAACCGATGTCAGCCTATTCACTCGCACCACTTCTGCCTGACTCTCCGGCAACAAAGCCAAAGCTGCCCCTACGCACAATCCGTACAAAACCATGTATCGAATGACCGATTCAAGACTTAACAAGCTCTACCTCATACTATTTATCTGTTGGAGCATCTGATCAGAGGCTTGAATGACCTTCGAGTTGGTCTCGTAAGCTCTCTGCGCAGAAATCATGTTCACCATTTCATCAACAACATTCACATTGCTCGCCTCAAGCTGACCTTGAGCGAGGTAGCCCATTCCGTTTTCACCTGGGTTACCTTGTTGAGGCAGACCACTGGCATTTGACGGCATAAAGACGTTCTTACCCATGCTTCTTAAGCCCGCTGGGTTTACAAAATTAACTAGGTTCAATTGACCAATGGGCTGAGGCACCACATTGATGCCCGTAATGATCGCGACTTGACCGTTGGGCGAGATTTCAATACCCGCAGCATTAGGTGGCACCGTGATCTCAGGCTGTAAGACATTGCCATTGGCATCCATCAGACGGCCACCGGGCCCTTTCTTGAAGGCACCGTTGCGCGTGTAACCAATCGAGCCGTTTGGCAACTGCACAGGAAAAAAGCCAGCTCCTTGTATTTCAATATCAAATGGGTTTTTGGTGATCTTTGTTGAGCCTTGCTCAAAGTTCTTATGAACGGCCGAGGTTTTTGTACCTAAACCCACCTGAACCCCTGTGGGCGCAACAGAGTTGGCTCCAGAGACCGCGCCAGGCTCTTTTATAGTGTGATACATCAGGTCTTCAAATTCTGCGCGAGACTTCTTGTAGCCGGTTGTACTGGTATTCGCGATGTTGTTGGCAATCACATCCATATTCGTCTGCTGTGCCTTCATACCCGTCGCTGCTGTGTTAAGTGATTTGATCATTGCTTCTCCTCACTAAACCTTCGCCACTTCGTTGACGAGCTTGCCATTCATACTGTCAAAGGCTTTTATGGCCTTCTGTAAGCTCTCAAAGTTTCGAGAAGTCTTAATCATTTTTGTCATTTCATCGACAATGTTCACATTACTGGTTTCAAGAAAGCCTTGATGAACTTGTGCATCCGTAGCTGGCGTCATCTGCATATTGTAGTTTGGCTTCACGCTGTACAGAGACTCCCCCTCTTTACGAAGAGCATCGGCATCCGCAATTGTCATCACTGACAACTGGGCAACTTGCTCCTCACCTTCGAAGATGTTTCCGTTGTAAGAAACAGTTAAATTTCGGCTAGAAATAGGTATCGTTCTGGTTTCAGGAGCTCCCTGCCCCTGCCTAAGTACTTGATAACCCTGACGAGTCACAAGCTGACCTTGTGGCGAAATCTTGAAGCCACCATTTCGAGTGAAGCGCACACCTCTTGGTGTTAGAACCTCGAAAAACCCTTGGCCTTCGACGGCGAGATCGAGTGGATTGCCAGTTGATCTCACACTTCCTTGAGTCATGTCTGTGTATGTGCCTGAAGAATCAACATAGCCTTTGTCGGCCGATTGCAGGTCGTAAAAGCTCTCAATAGAAGCCGGGATTTTAGGCACTTGAATAACGTCTGGCACCTTCTCAGCAGCCGTTAGGTACTCTTTGAATACCTGCCGGTCTTTTTTAAAGCCAGTCGTGTTCACGTTTGCGATGTTGTTCGCAATCGTATCGAGTCTTTGATTTTGAGCCACAGCACCGCTAAGTGCTGTGTAAATCCCTTTGTTCCCCATTCCTCACCCTTCCGTGGTGTTAGATCAAGGTCTCGCTCCTCCTGAGCAAGAGAGGTTCTCTACTGACTAGTGAGCAATTGATATGCCATAGGCACTTAAGACTATCGACCGGCGTCTTATGACCAGGGGACCAAAGAAGTGAAAAAAAATAGACATGAAAAATCATTAATGATTTTGCGCGAAAAAACCGAAGCGACTTTGCTGTAGAGTTAGACAGAGCTAGCCTTTTGTCTGCAATGTCGCATTTCTGGCGTCATTTTCATGACAGACCAGGAAAAAAAATGACGTCTAGGTCTGTGGACTAGGTGGGTTTGTGGACTCACCGTCAAAATTGGATCATACTTACTTCAATGAGAAGAGTGACTTGCATCAACAGGATGTTGATCGGCTGTCTTTTGTTCTTTGCCACTCCCAAAGAAGCTTACTGCGCCGTTAACTTATCAAAACCTCCGCAAACCAAGGCGAATGAACTGGGCTCGCTGCTTAAGCCTCGACCTATCTCATTCAGACAAAAGGTCAAAAAACAGCTTAAAGAACAGGCGAAACAAAAAAGTGCGGTCAAAAAGCCTCGCGGCCTCAGTCAAAAGATGCGCTCTTGGAGTCACAAAGCTACAACTAAAAAAGTGAGCGGCTCAAAAAAACAGCAGCTGCCCACGAAATCTGCGAAAGTGAAACACCCTTTCTCTGTTGTCGATCAGCGACCCTATTTTGATATCCCTGTCACTTACAATGCTCGAGTGAAAAAGTGGATCAAACACTTTCAAACTAATGGCAAAAAGTGGTTTCAGCGCTATCTCGAAAGATCACATCGCTACCTGCCCTCAATGAAGACGGTTCTTCGCAACAAATCTCTACCCGAAGATCTTGCCTACATCGCCATGATTGAAAGCGGCTTCTCACCACACGCAGTGAGCACTGCAAATGCTGTGGGCTACTGGCAGTTCATTAAGCCCACTGCGAACCGCTATGGTTTAAAAACTAGCTGGTGGATCGATGAGAGAAGAGACTTTCACAAATCGACCATGGCGGCCGCAAAGTACCTTGGTGATCTCTACAAGATGTTCGACAGCTGGTACCTGACAGCCTGTGGTTACAATATGGGTGAGACCAGACTTCGTCGCTTGGTCAAACGGCATGGCACCAAGAACTTTTGGTATCTCTCAAAAAAGAAAGACTTTCCAAAAGAGACTCGTGAGTACGTACCTAAAATGTTAGCTGCTATGCTCATCGCCAAGTCACCTGAGCTATATGGTTTCAAAAACCTGAACCCACAGAAACCTCACAGCTATGAATATTACTACGTACCTGGTGGTACAGACCTGATTCTATTGGCAGAAGCATTGAATTTGCCACACACGCAAATGAAGCGACTGAACCCTGAGATCATTCAGGGCTTTATTCCTGAGTTTGTGAAAAATCACAGAATTCGAATCCCAAAAGGCTCAACTATCAAAGTTGCAAACCTGATTCGTGCAAAAAAAGTTCGCTAGTGATTCATCTCGACAATTCCTCTTTGCAAGAGCCAACCGGTTGAGTCGTCGTACCTGCCTGAGGGCTTGCTACCCGCAAAATATCAATGAGCTCTGCCAGAAGCTGAGACTGCAATTCAAAATAGCTCTGAAACTTTGTTAGCTCACCTGAAACAAAACCAGCTCGCAAGATCTGTGCTGGTGTCTGGCTAGAGATTGCCTCGAGGGTTGTTGATGCGCGATTGGCTTTCGCGAGATAACTCTCTAGCTGCTGCCCTGAACTCGCAGACTCTGTCATAGAGACCGAGAAACTATCAGCAATCACTCTTTCTCCCAAATTGACCCACTCTTGCTCCGCTTGCAGCAACGACCGCGCCACTCGGTAAAGTGCAGTAGCGGGGTGATCAGCAAGGTCTCTTTCTGTGAACTGCCCAACCACTCGCCGTAAGCTTTGTGACGCCTCAATCTCAAGAGTCTGAACCCTAAGCCGCTCAAACAGTCTCTTAAGCCGATCTGAGGTGCCGCTCAATGCAGATAACTCGCCAACACTTTCAAGTCTCGCCTTTATCTCATCGTCAATGAACGAGCTCACCATTTGCTCTCGAAATCTCAATTCACCGGGGCTGGTAAAGTCAAACCACTGGGCTTGCTGGCCTCTTCGCTTCAATTTGACCTGTGCATGCCCTGGTGTGTAGACAGAGCCGGAGGCCGTACCATTATGATTGTAGAGAAGTTGAATTTCAGCTTTCACATTTGGATCATCACCCAAAAGGGCCATAATCAGATCGACGCCAAATTGCGAGGCCGTATAGCAGATGCCGTGAAATCGGCCGTCTTTTATCAACTCTCGGTACTTTACAAACCGGTGCTCATATTCGACGTCGAGAACTGGCACACTTTCTATGTTGGTCTCATACACACCGCTCTGGCTAAAGGCCCGCACGAGAGCTGCTAACGGAACTGTGGGCTGTGCTGCCGTGCCTGCTGATCTGTAAGCTTCAGCGGCTTGCTGAAGGCTTGCAACCAATTCATAGGCCTCAATACTCGCCAATTGCTCAATGACGACGTCTAATGCCTCAATCGAGACCTTGGTTTCTGTTTCGGCTTCTGAATCAGCATTGCTGGTAAATCGCCACGACAACAATTGCCCAATTCGAGATACCACACTTGACCCAAAACTCTCTTCAGCATCAGAGGCATGCTTGGTCAGCAAGGTAAAGTGCACTGGTCTGGTTTGACTGAACACAATGTAGTAATCATCGCCGGCCTGTGACAGCCAGAAATCCATATGACTTCGCAATACACTTCCGGTTTCTGCATCGGTCAACTTCAAGGCATGAGGAATGTGCCCTCGAGGTAGTGGCAAGCCCACAACTTTTTCTGAAGCATCTAATGGCACAAGACTGGTCAGCTTGTGGCTGCCTTTACCCGAAGGGTTTAACTGCCCATGCTCAGGCTCGTTTAGCATACCCAATTCGTAGAGCTCCATACCTCTTTCGAGCGAAGGGGTGTCGATCTGATAGACCGGAGCTGGGTTACTTTCGGAGTCGCCCTTGTAAGTGTCAAAATAAAACACAGGTACTTTGCTAAACTCTCTGGGCAAACTTGCTCCAGGAGTGTTGTGCTGAAAAGACAGTAAACCGACTTTGTCTTGCAAGCTGTTACCGAACTGTTTTCTCAACCCTTGGCTGTAACTTGAACCACGAAAACCATTGCCGAAATTCTCTGGGGGCTTATTTCTTTTTGTGATCTCTGCAACTTCGTCTACGGCCCGTCTTGCCTCAAACAACAACTCAAGCAACACTGGCTTACCCTCACCGGCCGCCCACTCATCGCGCTGCCTCAGATAGTCTTGCCCAAAGCTATCAAACAATAAGCTCATAAGTAGAATGCTGTGAGGCTGGTGGCCATAAGAATCAGGTGCAAAAGACATATGCTTAGCAAGTGACTTACCCAGCAAAGTTGGATCACCCATCAATGAGTTGCCTGATCCATCCAACAGTTGTTGCTTTGATTTGTTTTGTCTCTCGAGCATGTATTCAGCCTTATTGGCCGGTATAATCTCTAGGTCTTCAATCAAGTCTGCTAAATAAGTCAAAGTGTAACTTTGCATGTAGGCTCTCTGCCAAGTCTTGTTCCCTGTGGGCAAAACCAATTGCCCTATACTGTTGTCTGTACGCGCGCTTCCATAGCGAAACCCCTCTTCAAACTCGATTTCAAGAGGTCGGTTGAAGTTCTGTCGTACAACCTGAAACTCAAACACTTTCTCGCCGTCGGTCATCAAATTTAGGTCTGTTGAATGGCTGGGCTTCACAACACCTTCAAAGTTTCTATAAGTGCCCTTCAAGCTCTCTCGATCTGCTGCCAATTCAGAAAGTGGCTTGTAGCTTGCCGAGCCCAAATCTCGAAACTCAACCCCTTCATTCAGGTCAAAAACCACTGCTTTAAAAAGCAACAGGTAGAGCTCTCGAATTTGCTCGTCTGTCAAAGACCTGATCCTGACACCCTCTTGCTTTGGCTTTGGAGGGGCCCACAGGTCTTCGGCTTGCTCGGCCCTGATAAAGCCCCGGCCCTGCTCCCGCACAAGATCACTTTCGTCAAAGCCTGGCTCAGCCATCAAGGCACGGCCCCGCTGAGCCACATAATCTCTAGCGATCTGATCTCTCATCCACTGCGGGGGCTTGTCGCGCTCAAGACTGCGATCGACGTCACCTGTGACTCGAAATGGCTCCTCCGCCATTTCTCGCAACCTCCTCAAAAGGCGCTGCATGTAGGGGCTCTCTTGAAAAAGGCCTGCAATCTCATTGGCTAGAGCCTCTTCATACAGGTCGACCGACCGAACCTGATACCTAGGGGGGACATGCAAAAACCGATCGAGCCCGCGGGGCATCTCTGGCTCAAAAACTGAATGGGCAAGCAAGTCAAGGGTGGCACCGACTTGTGACACTTCAGCGGTGCCTCCAAAGATCATCCCGTACAGTCGGTTGACGGCGTGGTTGTAAATGCGATCAGGACGCTCACTGGGGTCTTCGTCGTCACGGGCACCGATCCCACGCCACATATGCAGCAACTCATCGTCATACCAGTAGCCGTAGGTGTACTCACGAGTAATAAGCTCAGGCCTGTAATCAGCATGGCTTCCCTCATAATCATAACGCTCGTCTCGGGGATAGGTCTCCTCAGTGAGCCTTGTTTCCTCTTCAGAAGGGTAGAAGCTGTCAGAATCAGCACGGGCAACCGATGTCACAGCCGACAAAATCATGAGTGTTGAGACAATAGTCATGAGACCCAAAACGTCACTTTTGAAAGTACCAAAGCTCTTGCTGATAGCCCTTAAACCAAGCCTCTTCACGATTAGTCCTCAACCGGTTAATTTGTGGTAGTTTGCCCTTTAAGTAGAGCAATCGAAATGCCACCTCCACCCCTTGGCCCGCCTCAACAAAACAGCTCTAGAACTCTCTCAAAATGGCAGATCTCAATTGGCCACCACAGCCGTTTTGCGATAGCCTTTGAGCATGGCAGTACGAGTCCAAAAATTTGGCGGAGCAGGCCTCTCAACAATCGAAAAAGTGAAGCAAGTGGCTCTTCACCTTAAGGCACTTCACGATGCGGGCGATTCGGTGATCGCCGTGGTGAGCGCTATGGGTAGCACCACCAATGACCTTATCGCCAAGGCTTACGAAATTAGTGATCACCCCGACAAGCGAGAGCTCGACATGCTCATTAGCACGGGTGAGAGGGTCAGCATGTCGCTGCTAACTATGGCTCTGAAAGATCTCGGCTGCGAGGCTTTGAGTTTAACAGGCTCACAAGCTGGCATTATGACTGATGGTGAGCACAGCTCGGCGACCATCACGCAAGTGAAGCCGATCAGAGTTGAAGCTGCCCTCAGTGAAGGTAAGATTGTCGTGATCGCCGGTTTTCAAGGAGTCAACCCTGACAGCAAAGAGATCACCACTCTTGGCAGAGGTGGCACCGACACAACTGCTGTGGCTCTAGCAGGCCACTTTAAAGCTGATCGTTGTGAAATTATCAAAGAGGTTGATGGCATCTGCAGCGCCGACCCGAGGCTTGTGACATCACCCAAAGTCTTCTCAGAAATCAATTACGAGACAATGAAGTCTATGTGCCACTGGGGTACCAAGGCCTTGCATCTGCCCTGCGTGCAGTTGGCAGAAAAGCTCGGTGTCGCCATATGGGTTGGCCCTCTAGATGAAAATGCTGGAGGCACACGAGTTCACCAAATGGCGTCTGCCGTTGTCGCAGTCAACCACCTGCCGAGCCTATTTGCAGTAAGCTGGAAGAGCTCATTGGTCGATTTTTCTAAGTGGCTAAATGAAAAGTGTGAAAAGCAAAACTGGCGAGCCCCCATTAAGGTCTATCAAAGTAGCTCTGACAACAATACTACTGCTATTTATCAAGCTGATGAGATGCAACTGAAAGCTATTGAGCAAATGATACAAGAAGAGCAAGGGGGGTTAGATTGCCAAGTTGAGTGGAGGAATCAGTCTGCCCTAACCCTCACGGGTGCAGAAGCCTTAGATTCATTTGTCGTTGAGAACTCTATTATGACATTCTCGTCAGAGAACAGTAAGACTTGGATCGTTAGCCCTGAAGAATCCGCAATAGCTGCCGACAGCCTTCACTCGGCTGTTACAAAGCCCTAACTATTCACAGTAGCAAAGTCACCAATGTGGGAACCACCTATGTGGGAGTCACAAAGGTTGCAGCCACAAAGGCCAATGTGGGTTAATCAACCTGACTTAGCTCGCAAGCCACTTTGGTGTAAGTTTTAGGCGTCGGCTGCCCAGGCTGTTTGCTACAGTTGTGTGAGACGCTCAAATAACCAAAGCGATAGCCATTGTTCGCGTACAGGTGAAGCTTCCCAACTTCACAGCTGATATCATCGATTGGCAGCTGAAGATTTAGCTCGTCATCAAATTCAGCGTAGCCCGTTTCACCGTAAACCAGCCAGTACCAATACTGCTCAAGCTCATCGCCTGTGTAAGTAAAAGCCACCTCTTCACCCTCGTAGTCTGTGAAAGCTTCATAGTTGAGCTCCATTTCATCGGCAGACTCGAGATTGTTGATTTGAAAGGTAAGTTTTCCTTGGTTCTTTAAATTATCAAATTCGCAATCAAATTGTGTTGTTTCAGCAAGGCCAGCCCAGCTGAAAACTCCCAACATCAACAAGGCAAAACAAATCTTAAATCTCCCCATTAAGGCCCCCAATTTTCTGCTGTAGGTCCTGTAAAACCCCTGCCTACAGCTCGTTTGAGTAAACAGAAGTACCGAACTCAGCCTAGAAACTGTAATGAAGATCACCTTGATGTAAAATTGAAGGTCCGTTGAATTTAGGTATGAGAAATTATTTTCTAATTGAGCCTAGAGGGCTGGGTCAAACTGGCAACTCCCCATTGATTCGACCAAATCGTTGGGCTCAAGAACACCAAGGCCCTCGAAATAAAGTGTTATGTGCTGCTCTCCCCCAGCGGTATTCACTTCAGTGCAAGTGGCGTAAACATTGCCATCAGCAAACTCAATCAAGCCTCCAACTTGCATACTGACACCGGTTAGTAGAGTGAAATCCAAACTTTCGGGAACACCTTGGTCGAATTCAGAGGGGCTCCAAACAAAGCTTCTCGGGTTGAGGTTAAAGCCTTGAAATCTCAACCGCACAGTTTCAACAGTCGAAAGATCAAGCTGACCTTCGAGTTGGCCAAAATCGATATGAAAAGAAACATCACTGAGCTCATTGCCGAGAGGCTCAAGCGCGCCATCTTCTAGCTCGAGTACATCTGAATCAGCACCCTCGGCAACGTCGCTAGATTCGCCAAAAAGATTCTCTTCAGACATCTCTAGAGGAGCACTAAGTAAGTAGTCATCTCCAAGCTTCATCTGAGGTTGCACGCCAACAGCTACAGAGCCAGGTGAAGAGTTGGCCGAGCTCGCTACAAACCCCGTTTCGCCACAGTTTTGGAATCCCAAGGTCAAAAAGGTCAAAAGGCTCATTGAAATCAAAGCTTTTCGAATATCCATCTTCAGTCTCTCCTTGAAAGGCCATTGTAGCACTGACCCTTTGCGCTCGAGACCTAGACCCCTTTAACTCCTTTGCTTTCGTCTCAAACATACCTCACAAAACTGGCCCAAGATCTTAGGCTTGAGCTTAAAGAGATCTGAATTCTAGGGCTGGCAAATTGACATCTCAGAGCTATATTCAAGAAAGAATTTCATTCAGAATGGTAGATTCGATCAAATTCGCTTAAAAATCAGGCTCAATCTTAAACAAGTTGGGTGACCTATGACCTCGATATTCAAAATTGTTTTGCCTGTCGTTTTCGTGTCGGCTTTTTGCCCAATCGCTTTTGCAAGCCCTCAGTGGCGTGTGCAAAAGCGTGCTGGCGATAGCCCTCTTTGCTCTTGTAACGAAGTCGACTCAGTTACTGGAGCCATAGGCAAACGACTCAGTGGCCTGTACGACTTTGCAACTCAAGGTTTTAAATGCGGAGCCGTTACTAGGGTTCGACTGATCACAGTTCGGCATAGCACCGACTGTTACGGGATCATTGGTGGTCAACCTGTGGTTAAGATCATGCATCGCACTTGCGATAACTGGCGTGCCGTGATGGACCGTCAGGTGGATCAGTGGCAAAACCCTCAGGCCCTCGTCAGTATTGATGACTGGGATCAAAATCCTGTAAATACCTCTGGCTCAGATTTTCATGACCAGGCTGAATGGAAAGAAGTTTTTCAAACTGAAGTGAACGGTAGCCCTCTCTATATGACCGGCGTTGTGAACAAGCCTGAACAACTCGAAGAGGGTGCAGAGCCCTCTGAGTTTGATGAGCGCGATTTCTTTTTTGCTGCCTGCAAAAAAGTTGAAGAACAAGGTCAAACACCAGAGCTCTACTTCTTCTTAGGGGTCAACGACGCAAAAGTGGGCGTACTTGACGTGGCTGCAATGTCTGCACAAAACGCTGAAGTGCAGTCAACAGTCGATGGCTCTTTCGGATCTGCCGATATGGGCACTGCGAAGTACAACGATGAAGAGATTGAAGCTACAAATCTCAACAAATGGATCACATTTGATGCGATCTCAATGCCTGAAGAGCTCGAAGTACCCGCTACCGAGGCAACCCTGCAGCTGCTGAATCTCGATGCGACAAACCTTGTGAATCAACTTATTGACCCTGCTACCAAGTCTGGGCAGATGATCTCAGATTACAATCTTCAAATT
Source organism: Bdellovibrionales bacterium (assembly GCA_013216195.1). Classification (GTDB taxonomy): domain Bacteria; phylum Bdellovibrionota; class Bdellovibrionia; order Bdellovibrionales; family UBA1609; genus JABSOQ01. Next base: position 8,683 of record JABSOQ010000050.1, on the reverse strand, counting down.
AATCTCGAGTTCGATGAAGAGCTGGTAGCCCTGCCAGAAGCTCCCGAATCAGTCACTGCCGTGACCGCAGAGTTCGATACACCATTGTCTCTACCTGCCAAAGTCACCATTGAACTTGGGCAGCCCGAATTGCAAGACCCGAATAAGATCTCAACTAAGTTTTCACTGAAAGGCTCTAGCGCTCAGCTTAAAAGTCTTATCGATGAATGCTCAGCGCCCGTGATGATGCCGAGGAGTGATCTTTAAAGAGCCTCGTCATTTGGCTTGAGATAAGACAGTATCTCCTCAGCAATAGCCTTGTTCGCTATTGCTGTGGGGTGGCCATCAAAAGGAATCTTCCACTCTTCGTGATTCTCTGGCTTTAGCTCTGAAACCAAAACCGAAATTTTGCGCTCTTTCAGGCAGGCGACAACTGGTTTTGCCAACTCAAGATCTTGCAAAGGGTAGAGATAAACCAGAAATTTCGAAGTCGGGTACAGATCTGTGAATTCACTTTTAGCCTCTTCAATAAGATCACAAACATAAACTTCATGGCTTGATGACAAGCCCGGGAAGTTTCGATGCACACCAAGTACACTGAACACTCCACTCAAGACCGGGTAGACATAGTCTCTCCAAAACGACCACTGCTCTCCGATACTGCCTGTGTAGATCATACCCTCGTCAGATTTTTCGAAGTGAGGCGTGTATTGCAGACCCTTCATTTGCATCATGTAACCATTGGCTCTCTGCAGATGAAAATTCAAATACATGTAGACGAACACTCCTGAGTCTTCTTCTACCCCAGCTTTCATATCAGTGAACTTGAACTGACCGAGTAAAGTATTTGTACCAGCTCCTCGTATTCCGTAGTTGTAAGTGAAGTAGGTGTCTGAACTCTCGGATGCATAATATGGCAGTGTTTGGTTCGCCTCTAGCCCCTCTCCAAAAACAAAAGAGCCGCCCGAAAAGATCAAAAACTGGCTTTGCGTTGGCTTTCTCAAAGAGGGATGAATGCGATGCGAGTTTTCATTCATCTCATAGGTGACATCATACAGAAGACAACTCTTCGTTCGCTTCATAGACCTGGTTCTCACGTTTGATCTGTTTGAGAGCCCCAGAGGCTTATGGTTCAACCCGTAGTGATGGCTATTGAGCTCAAAGAACTGAAACCCAGCGTAACTCTGCCTTTGCACTTGTGGAATACCCTTGAGCTCTTCTACAGTTTTGGCATTCCGAAATTGATTCATATGCTCTTCTGAGACTCGGCGATTAGGTTTTGACTGAGACTTGAGAAAAGCCTCTTTGCCAGGTTCACTGACCTTGCCTCTTTCAGACGCTTGGTCGACCTGACCAAGAGCTGAGTCGCCCCCAGCCAAAATGGCAACTACTATCAAGGCCCCTAAGACGCAAAAAAGCCCACCGAAACAGTGGGCTCTTTTAAATAACTTTGGTGTCAGCAACTCAAATCTCACTTCGAGCACGACCTCAGTTACTTACTTTCTTTTTGACTTGGCAGACACAGGCTTCGGAGCTGCTTTCGGCTCTGGAGCTTTTGCTTCAGCAGCCTTGCCAGCTAATGCTTTAGCCGCCTCGTCTTTTTCAGTCTTCTCAATGCCATAAGCCTGAAGAATCTTTGATCTCAAATCTTTCATGATCTCAGGGTTTTCTTTCAAGAAGTTCTTAGCCGCATCACGGCCCTGGCCCATACGCTCGCCATTCAAGCTGTACCAAGCACCCGACTTGTCTACGAGATCTTTCTTCACACCAAGATCGAGCACATCGCCCTCTGCCGAGATCCCCGCGCCGTACATAAGGTCGAACTCAACCTTGGCAAACGGAGGTGCCATTTTGTTTTTTACAACTTTCACGGCTGTGCGGTTACCAGTGATCTCATCACCATTTTTGATAGCACCGATTCTTCGAACGTCGAGACGTACAGAAGAGTAGAACTTCAAGGCATTACCACCAGTTGTTGTCTCTGGGTTACCAAACATCACACCAATCTTCATTCTGATTTGGTTAATGAAAATCACCAATGTGTGCGAACGGTTAATCGCAGCAGTCAACTTACGAAGAGCCTGAGACATCAAGCGGGCTTGTAGACCCATGTGCGAGTCACCCATGTCACCTTCAATTTCAGCTCTTGGAGTCAAAGCTGCCACTGAGTCGACCACCAAAACATCGACAGCGCCTGAGCGAACCAATGTTTCTGTAATCTCGAGCGCCTGCTCACCAGTGTCTGGCTGAGACACCAACATATCATCGATGTTACAACCCAGCTTCTTCGCATACTGAATGTCGAGCGCGTGCTCGGCATCGACGAAAGCCACTGTGCCACCTGCTTTTTGAGCTTGTGCAATTGTAGAAAGAGCAAGTGTTGTTTTACCTGAACTCTCTGGCCCATAAACTTCAACGATTCGGCCCTTAGGCAAACCGCCAATTCCGAGAGCGATATCAAGACTCAAAGCGCCCGTGCTGTAGATTTGCACGTCATCATGGAGGTTTTGCTTACCATCCATTTTCATGATTGAACCTTTACCGAATTGCTTTTCTATATTTGCAATTGCAAGGTCGAGAGCTTTTGATTTTTCGCTGGACTTGCCAGATTGTTGTGTTGTGTTCGCCATACGAACTCCTTTTCTTTTCCCCAATTTTCCCAACCAGGCTGTCCCAACCTGTTTCTATTTCAACTCAGTAAGCAGCAAATCCAAAGCAAAATTTGCAGAACTTTTCTGCACTTCTTGCCGCTCTGCTCCTTCAAACTTCTTGATAAGGGTGTATTCGATTCCCGGGCCACAGATGCCAAAACACACGGTCCCTACTGGCTTGGCCGGAGTCCCCCCTGTCGGACCCGCAACGCCGGTGATACTGACACTCCAATCACTTTTCAATTGCTTTTTTGCCCCACGCGCCATGTAACGAGCCACGGGTTCACTGACGGCTCCGTAAGCGGCAATCGCATTTTCAGGAACGCCCAAAATGCCTACTTTTACAGCATTTGCGTAAGAAACAATGCTGCCTTGATAGATGCTCGAAATGCCCGAAAGCTTTGCACATTCAGCTGACAACAGGCCGCCAGTGCAGCTCTCGGCAAAACCAACACGCTCACCTCGGCTCAACAGCTTTTGCTTCAGTTGCTCGACCTTATCTTCAATACTCGCACTCATTTACGCATCCTCTGATTGGAGGGTTTGAATATCGGCTCGGCAAGAGTGATGGCTCCCGAGAACTTCACCTCTGCCTAAGACTAGCTAGACCTTTAGAAGGTTGGGTTTATAGGTACACCAAACCAGGTAGTTTGCACCAATAGAATCTGCATCACCACGCTTGTAATCACACCCGCTATCAAATCGTCTGCCACAACACCAAGGCCGCCCTCGATCTTTTTATCTGCCCAACCCACAGGAAAGGGCTTCAGAGCGTCTAAAGCCCGAAAAATGACGAATGCCGCAACAAAGGCCTGCCAAGTGGTCAGCCAAGTGAAAGCGATCAAGCCACCAGCGACCTCGTCGATCACGACCTCAGACGCGTCGTGAGAGTCAGACTCAGACTCGTACGCCTGAGCTACCCAGATCGATACGCCTGCGAAAAGCACCGTGGCCACCATATCTCCAAGCGGCCCCAGCGGCATAAATAGCAGAGCCAACGGTATCGCCCCTAGAGTGCCAAAGGTGCCCGGGGCAACTGGAGCTTTGCCTAAGTAACCAAAGGTAGCCAAAATTTCGGTCTGTTTTTTCATTCTAACTCTCACTGCAATTGCAGCACTCCGCAATCGCTTGAAGAAAGTGGTTTCACAAAACCTAGTATGCAGTGCTTAGGTCCAAAAGTAATGCCCTGTCTCTGCTAAAGTCCAAAAGAAAATGCACAAAACGACCGATAAACTATTGATGGAGCTCGATGAAATCTTAAAAATGGCCCTACAAAAAGGCGCCAGTGATGTGCACTTGAAAGCTGGAATCATGCCCGTGATCAGAAGACACGGCGTGCTCCGTCCACTTGCAGCCAACCTGCAGCCTCTATCTGGTCAAGAAATTCGAGAAATCGCCTACTCGATTATGGACCGACTTCAAGTTGCTCATTTCGAAAAGTACAAAGAAGTTGATCTTGCTCACGGCATCTCAGGGCTTGGTCGTTTTCGTGTCAGTGTATTTTTGCAACGAGGCACGATTCGCATGGTGATTCGAAACATTCCGCATCGAGTGCCAGTGCTTTCAGACCTGAATTTGCCTAAAAAATTAGATGATTTTTGTGAAATTGAGAGAGGCCTGGTGCTTGTAACCGGTGCAACCGGTACGGGTAAGTCGACCACACTGGCTGCTATGATTGACCAAATCAATCGGAACAAGAACAAACACATTCTTACGATCGAAGACCCTATCGAGTTTTTAATTCGTGACCGCAAATCAATCATCACACAGCGAGAGCTTGGTGTTGACACCACCGACTACTCAAAAGCACTAAGAGCGGCTCTCAGACAAGACCCTGATGTGATTCTAATTGGGGAAATGCGTGATAGAGAAACCATCGAAATTGCTCTGCTAGCAGCAGAGACAGGTCACTTGGTTTTCTCAACACTTCACACTCTCGATGCCACTGAGACAGTCAACCGAATCGTGGCAGCTTTTGAGCCTGCACAACAGACTCAAGTGCGACTGCAGTTGGCCTCTGTACTTAGAGGAGTGATCAGTCAACGCCTAGCCAGAAAGAAAGACAAGAAAGGCTTTGTACCGGCAATTGAGCTGATGATTTGCAATGAGCGCGTGCAAGAAATGATTGAAGACCCTGTGCGCACAAAAGAGATTCGAGAGGCCATAGCTGATTCGCAAAGAACTTGGGGTATGCAAACTTTTGATCACAGTTTAATGGATCTGATCTCAAGAGACCTGATCTCGATAAAAGAAGCACTGACTCTTTGCTCAAACCCTGAAGATTTCAAAGTTCGGCTTAGCGGTATCACTTCGCTTGATGGTCAAAAGTGGGCTCAGTCTCAAGATAGCAAAAAGAACCTAGACGAAGCCTGGAACGACCTAGCTGAAGTTGAACTTGATGTACCACCAGAGCTCAAAGACAGAATCAAGAGCGACAAGACTGGCAAAATCAAACGAAAAGGCAAAAAGAAAGCCTAGCCAAACATTTGCTAGTGCATCTAAGCAAATACTGAACTCTTCCTCAAGCTAATCGCCCTCAGTAAAACCAAACTCTGGCAGCATGAGCTTCTTTATGTGCCCAATTCTCGCAGTGCGATCATTGACCTAATGAGAACCTGTCGAGCTCTAAATTGCCACACTCGAGTTCATTCGATTGTTCAAAATTTTGAGTTGAGGCTAAACGATCAGTCAAAGATCGGAGGTAGGTGAAAGATAAACCCGCAGACAATTCCGAACTCGTTAAGACTTGATGGCAAATTGCCTGCATCATAAAAGGTTTGTGAACCAATGATCTCAGGCCGAATGATCATCCCTGGAGCATAGGCCCAATCCACACCAAGTCGAATACCTAAATAAACACCCGAAGCCGTGACTGACCCAACTTGATCTGACTCACGAGTGATCGTGCCGTAGCCAACGCCAGTGGCTATGCCCACGAAAGTTGAATACCCCTCGCCCGCAAGATAATTGCCTTCAGTGAAATCGATATCTTTTGGAGGCGTCGAAAACGGGTAGTAATTCCAACTGGCCCCAGTGAAACCAACTCCACTTGAAAAAGGTCCGAGTCTGACTCCTCTTCTATGCCCAATGGTGAAGCGCCATCGGTCACTGGTGAATGTCTCAAAATCAATACCAAAAAAGCCCGGAGTCTCTCCCCGACTGATATCAAAGGTGTCACCGTTTTTCTCGACTTGCTTTTGAATACCGGTTCCACCAAAACCAGCTTGCACACTGATTTGCCACTCATCAGCGTTAAACTCAAAAGCCGTCGCCACCTGTGGCAAAGCGGAGGCTACACACATTGCCATGACTTGTAAAAGAAAAGCTCGAATTGTTCGAAATGCTGGTTTAGGCAGCAGGCACATCTTGACCGCCCACCTCAGGCTGATTTGCAAAAACCATCTGCAAGTCAACCAAGCCTTTATCAACGAAGAGTATCAAGTTCATATGAAGTTTCTCGAGTAGCTGCTCAATCTCTGCGTCAGACATTTTCTGGGCAGTTTTGTAATCATCAGAAATAATTTGTTTCAATCTTGGTGGTACCAGATCTAGTACCCTTTTGTACATATCTTCTCTCAACACTAGCAATGCCATCAGCTCTTGCTGACCAACATGTTGTATAAAGGCATTCAAAGACTCATCTGGCCACAGGTGAACGAAGGCCAAAGATGGTTGAGTGCGCTTGTACTGCTCCATGACCGGTCCAGATAACTCGTTCAACATAAATATAGACTCTCTATGAGGCATAACCTCAACCAAGCCTTCAAGAGACCTGGTCATTGAGATCATCTTCTCTTCTTCTTCTACCTCAAACATTGGCGCCAACTGGCCCTCAAGGTTCAAGAACTGACCCTCTTCCATTTTCTCAAGATTTGATGCTACAGATAGCAATCGCATTTTTGCATCTTTATCGAGCTTACCAAAATAACTCTCTCTCGCTTCTCGAGACATATAGACTGAGGCCACTACCTGCATTTCGTCACTGTTCTCCATAAGAGCTTGAGCCACAGAGCCGCCAGTTGCCTCTTTTAAGAAAGAGAATGGCTCATGCAGATACCCTGAGCCCAGGTTAAGAACCGCCATCATGTCCCAGTAGACCTGATTCACAATCTGCAGCTTCACACTTAGGTTCATTTCGTGCATGCGCGAGAAAACAGCGGTTACGCTCTCATGGTATTGAGGAGGAATCGGCACGCGACCCATGCTTTGCCCAACAACTTCAGCAAAAATAGCCACTCGTGTGTAACCCTCTTCACCCTTTTGACACCACTCTTCGATCACTTTGCCCAACTCAGGCCCAAGCTTTGGAGTGATCTCTTTGATATCAGCGTAGATATTGGAGATCTGCTTGGCTATAGTCTCTTTTTCTTTCATTTCGTTGAGCACAGAGCCTGAGCCAGGCCCTCCCGCTGCTGCAAGAGGCAAGCCCTCGCCTTCTTTCTTCTTTGCACCTTCGAGCTTGTTGTTGACGCTGATCTTAGGCCCATCACCAGATTTGGCCTTACCACTCAATACCTTCCAAACTATGATGCCCAAAAGCAGCGCGAGAGCCAGCAAAAGCTGCCCAGCGAGCTCTTGAAAATCGCGAAGCATCTCAAGCGGTGTCTGAACCTTCTCAGGCACCTTTTCTGTTGCAGGAGTTTTGATAAACAAAACTTCACTAGAACCCCTTGAACCAAACTCATCTTTCACTCGCTTGCTCAACCAAGCTGTGACCTCGGCTTTGACCTCATCGCCCAGCTCTTCTTTGATACCCGCCATCACATTGATTTTGCGGACTTCAAAATTGCGTAAAAAAGAACTGATTTGCGACTCGTTGTTTTGACTCAGCAACTTCTCTGGGTCGAGAAAGCCAAGATCAATATCAGTGTAATTGTCATCGAGTAGAAGCGTGGCCTTTTTTCTCTTCACGCGCGAAACTTCGATATTAGCGCTGATCTCAAACTTGCGGTTGTCAATTCGAGTCGCAAGCTCTCTTGAGAATCGCTCAACCATAAGATTCTCTAAGTAAGCTTTGGTGCCAAAAATGTCGGCTGCATTCTGCTGAGCAGATGCCGAGAAAGGCATAGTGAGCAACACCATACAGAGCGCAAGCCCCATTAGCATTGAAAACCTAGCTGTTCTCGAACATCTTATCACTTCCTGCCACCTCTAACCGATGCAGGAGCCCTTGGAGGAAGCTTCAATTGCTTTCTCACTTTGCTCACCATCTCAAGTGCATGATCAAATTTAGGGTCTGCCTGCAAGGCTTTCTCGTATGAAGACAAACTGTTTTTGAAATCTCCGTTGGCAAAATAGATCGACCCCTGCAGAGTTAAGGCCCTTGCAAAGTCAGGAAACTTCTTCAGCACTCTATCGATCTCAATTAAAGCTCTTTCGTACTGTTTAAGTCTGGCAAACTTCTGTGCCAGGAACATCTGATCAAGGATCTCTTCAACTGTTTCAAAGTTGGCAATACCAGCCTCGTCTTTTTCAAGTGTCACTTTTAATGTCGAACGAAGACTTCCAGAACTTGTGACAGGCACCCATAGGCTTTTTGTTCTGTAACCTTGCTTGCGAACTCGCAACTCAACAAAACCATCTTTCGGATTCAACTTGCCTACAGCTTTTTTAAGCTCTTTTTCTTCTTTTTCAAAAGGGGCTTCACCGATGACCTTCGGGGCGGCATCGGCTTTAGCTACGATCACCACTTCTGCTTTTTCGGGCACGGTTTCTACCTTGAATACGGGGGCAGAACCACAACCTATTAGCAGACCGAACATTACAAAAGTTATTACATATATCTGTATCATGACAGTAAGTTATCGACTCAATACAACATTGACTTAACACAGACTAAACGGATCTCGACAAACAGAGAGTCGAGTCTTAATAGGTCGCGACTAACCTACCTGACTGAAGGTCAAGGTTGGTTGACCTCGATGATGATGGTCGACCAGTGCAAATCAAAGTTACCAGACACAGAGTTCACGCCAGTAACAAAGCTCTCGCCTGATGGTATGGTCAAAGGTCCTGAACGCAGCACCTGAGTGGCGTTGAAATCAAAGTTCAGT